>JADFCT010000112.1 GCA_017161665.1 Candidatus Sumerlaeota bacterium | reverse complement strand
AATGCCTCGCTGTCCGGGGGCCATGGGAGGCAGGGCGCTGATGGTGGACTCCAGAAGTCGAATGGCGGAATGCCGATCCTGATGGATTGCCGAACGCATTTCCGCCACCACCGCCGGCTCAATACGCTGACGTTGTTGGATCTGGCGATATGAAGAAACACCTGAAAAGGAAATAACGCTCATTTTCGTCTAGGAGCCCTCCTGTTTCTTTATCGGCCTTCCATTTGCCCAACTTTAGCTCCTGATGTTCTTTTTTTTCAGTCCGATACCCCCAATTTTTCTTACAGAAAACTCGCGAAGCAACGAGGACCCCTTTTCACATATTTTGAGCTGGTTTGACTAGACCCGCCAGTGCGATAATCAAATCACGTATGAATAAAAAAAGAAGGTTTTTCAGCGATGACCTCCCCGATTCAACCCACCCATTCATTTTCCTCTCGACTCAGAGAATATTATGTCCACGGGCAGGAACGGTGGCCCGGGGCTCTGATCGAATACACGGCCTTTGTCAAACGCGTGGCCGAAGTGTTGGGTACCGACAAACCATCGGAAGCCACCCTGAGTCGTTATCCGACCGATGACCTGTATCTGGCGGTAGCCTTGGAGCAGGATCTGCCTCGAGCGCATGAACACTTCTATCGTGAATACCACCCATTCATCCTGGCCATTTCCCGTAAGTATGCCCTCAATACCGAAGACGCGGAAGATGTGGCGCAGAATCTTTGCGCCACCATATCAAAACGGATTGCCCGCTATCAGGGACGCGGAAGTCTGCGTGGCTGGATTGCGCGCATTGTGCCAAATGTGACGCGTGACTTGTATCGTTCCGGGGCGGAAGCCTGGGAGCGTTCCCTGGACGGTTTGACGCAGATCGATCCCGATGAAGGGACCCGCTCCGATGCGCCGATTCTATCGGATGCCGGGGCCGGAGCGAATTCCGTACGCGCGCATATGGATCGCTCAAAGTGCGCTGAAATGTTCGAAAAGACCATCGAGTCGGCGATGACGCATCTAACCGATGAGCAAGCCGAACTGATCCGATACAAATACATTCAGGGCCTGACCGGACGCGAAATCGCTCGAATTCGGGATGTGGGTGAGTATGTGATCTCAAAGCACATGAAAAAGGCTTTGGCGCGACTGCAAAAAAGAATTCTGATGGCCGCCACCTCCTTGTTCGCATTCTCTTCGCAAGAAGTGCGCGACTGTCTGGACATGTTGGAGTGATTCGCATGTCGCCTGCGGACATAAGGCTTGCCCCGGATCACACAATTGGGCAATTTAACAGTCTTTTCAAGTTGAGCAATGCGTTTTGACTCCAACGGTGCGAGAGGCCTATGACTTCGTCCCAATCGCGGGATTCCCTTTTAAGGACCGATCTGTTCGGCCGCACATTGACCAGCCCCCTGATCCTGGCCTCCGGAATCCTGGGAACCACCAAATCCCTGCTTAAGCGCTTGGGCGAAATCGGGGCCGGCGCTGTGACCATCAAATCCATCAGTGTCGCTCCCCGCGCGGGCCATCCCAATCCGACGGTCTTGTCCTTCGGTCCCGGGATGATTAACGCGGTGGGATACTCTAATCCCGGCTTGAAAAAAGCCTGTGAGGAATATGCGGACCTGAGCGATGTGGCCTGTCCGGTCATTGGTTCACTAATCGGAACAAAAGCCGAGGAATTTGCCCAAGTGGCAGCGGCTTTCAGTCTACTGGATTTTGCGGCCATTGAGATCCCCATATCCTGTCCGCATACGCCAGGATACGGCAAATTGGCGCGGCAGGACACGCCCGAAGCCGTTCTGGAAATCCTGAGCATCGTGAGCGGCGAAACAGACAAACCGCTTTTTATCAAAGTCCCTGCGGCGGCACAGAATCTCAGCGAACTCGTGGATGCCTCGGACCAGGGTGGCGCGGCCGGCATTACAGCCGTCAACACCATCGGCCCCGGCATGTTGATCAACATCGACGCCCGTCGCCCCTATCTGGGCTTCGGCATCGGTGGCGTCAGCGGACCGGCCCTCAAGCCCCTGGCCGTCTCGGCCACCTATGCCATCAACGAACAGGCGCCCCATCTGCCCATTATCGGCACAGGCGGCGTGATGAACGGGCGCGACGCCATTGAACTCATCATGGCCGGCGCCACGGGTGTGGGCATGGGCACGGCCGTTCTGGATCGAGGGATCGAAGCGTTCGCGGTCATTGCCGATGAAATGGCCGAATGGATGCGGGACAACGACATTTCCAATCTGAACGAAATTCGAGGCGCTGCTCATGCGAAATGATTTGCCCGTCATGTGTTCCATTTTGAAACGAGTCGAATACGGAGCGACTGCCGCCTCGTTGACCATTCAATACCCCTGCCAATTCCAGCCCGGCCAGTTCATCATGGCCTGGATACCGGGCGTGGATGAAAAACCTTTCAGCATTTCGCGTCACAACCCCACAGCAGGAACCATCGAGTTGACGGTCAAACGCCTGGGGCCGGTTTCAGCACACATTGCGGATCTAACGGTGGGCGATCGGGTGGGGATCCGGGGGCCCTATGGCAATCCATTCAATCCACAGGCGGA
This sequence comes from Candidatus Sumerlaeota bacterium, assembly GCA_017161665.1. Taxonomy (GTDB): domain Bacteria; phylum Sumerlaeota; class Sumerlaeia; order JADFCT01; family JADFCT01; genus JADFCT01. The sequence continues at coordinate 7,324 of JADFCT010000112.1, read as the reverse complement.
TTGCGTCATCGTTTCCGGTGGTGTGGGGCTGGCGGCAGTGGCGCCATTGATGGAGATGTTTCCCAATGCGCCGGCCCTGTATGGTGAGAACTCTTCCACACAGATCATGCTGGCCGATCGTTTTCCGCGAATGCGGATTTTCACAATGGATGGCTCGGCTGGCGAAAAAGGCTTTCCCACCGATCCGTTGCCGGAGATCCTTGCTGCGCGCAAACCGAAGGTTGTTTATACCTGCGGTCCCGAAGTGATGATGGCCAAAGTTGCGAGGATCTGTCACGACGCGGGCGTCGCCGGGCAAATCTCCCTTGAGCGCTATATGAAATGCGCCGTCGGCGTCTGTGGTCAATGCTGCATGGACGGCGAGCGCGTCTGCGTGGATGGACCGGTTTTTGACAGCGAACGATTACTAAAAGGCAAGGACTTCGCTTTCCGGGGGCTGGACAAATCGGGCACATGGGTCTATAAGGCTCAGCCGGAATAAACCTCCCCCTGTAAACCTTTGGATCAGAATAAAAAGAACGAGCCTTCGACGCCTGACGCGCGAGGGCTTTTTTTTTGGTTTTTTTCTGTAACCTTTTTTCCTCCCGCGTGTAAGAGATAACAGAAGCAAGACCGGGCAAAGGGAAATCCACACCGGAATAGGCAACTCATTTTTTTTGGGAGGAAAGGCAAATGTTTGGATACGGTTTGAAGTGGGCGCATCTTGCGCCAGTGACGATCTTGTTGACGGTAACCTTGGCTGGAACATCCCCCGCGATCACGTCTCTGGAATCGGTTGTGCCAGCAGGATTTGAAGTGACCATACAAGTGGATGTCCGTCGATTGGCCGACACGCCGGAGATGGAAAAGGTACGGGGATTTTATGCCAGTCATATTGCGAACATCAAAACAGGCGTCGAGGCCGTGACGGGAATCAATATCCTCACCGACGTGGATGAAATCATGCTGGCCGGCTACCTCGATCAAGCGCGAAAGGATGAAGGACTTTTCTTGATTCGAGGACGCTGGGATCTTCAGAAACTCTTGGCGCTGGTCCGATATAACCCGCAATACCAGGAAACGCCATACGGTGGACGGACTATTTACAGTTTCTGGGATCAGGATTCGGCATCGGTGCGCTATGCAGCGTCTCTTGAAGATGAGATTCTGGTTGTCGGCGGAAAGACTGCCGTGGAGCAATCGGTTGACACGCTGAGAGGAGGCGCCTCCATCGAATCGCACACCGACTATTCCTCTGTCCGCGCTCTGGCGTTTCCCCAAAACCTTGTCCGTCTAACGGCCAGAAAACCGGTTCGCTTGCCAGCCAATGATCCGGGGGTGCTGGGAACCATTGAAGCGGCCTGCCTGACCGTGGATGTGGCCGATGGATTTCGGATCCAATTGAATGGGCTGATGGATACTGACGCGAATGCGGTGTTGATGGGCAAGGCGCTGCAAGGTATTATCGCTCTGGCTCGTTTGGCGAAGAATAAACCCGAGGGCGCCTGGCTGGCCGATCGCGTGGTCTGGAAGGTGGAAGGCCAGCTCCTGAGCGCTTCACTGAGCCTGACGCGACCGGATGTGTTGCTGGTCATGCGCCGGATTCCTCAACTGAAGCCTTTGGGAGACTATCTGGCCCAATCGTCCGAAATGACGACGGAAAAGTAGCATGGAAGGGGAGAGGGACACGCTACTGGCGCGCGTCCACTCCCTCGTCCGAAAGGGATGGACATGGTCCCGAAAAGCGATGATCGAGTACTGGCGCGGAAGGCTCTTGATGGGGACCGGGAGGCCTTCCGCGCACTGGTGGTTGCGCACCAGAGTCGCGTGTACCTGTGCATCAAACGGATTGTGTCCAATGACGATGAAGCCGAGGATTTGGCCCAGGAAGCCTTTGTCCGTGCTTATACGCGACTGCGCGCCTATGATCCTCAGTGGGAATTTTCAACCTGGATTTCGACAATCGCCACACGACTGGCTCTCAACTGGCGTCGGGCGGCCGGCTACAGGGAGACGGAAAGTCTGGACAACGCTGACGGACTCCCATCACGAGAAACGCTCGACTCAAGTGAATCCCCCCGTCAGTCTGCGGAGCGGCGAGAATCAGTCACCCGACTGGAGGAAGCCTTGGGCTCATTGAGCCAATCGGCCCAAACAATCTTCTGCCTGCGGCATCAAAACCAGTGTTCGATTCGGCAGATTGCCGAGACGATGGGACTAAGCGAGGGCGCGGTTAAGGTCGCATTGCATCGCGCTCGTAAGACGCTGCGAGCGCAATTGGGAAATTTCTGCGACTATTATGACTGACACAACTGGGATGGCTTTTCAAGGAAGGGGCATTCATGAATCCGGAACATGAAACAATGGATCGATTGATAAACAAGGTCTTAGACGGTGAGTCATTGAGCGAGCGGGAATATGCGCAATTGGGCAAAAAACTGATTCAATGCCCTGAATTGGCCGAAGAATTTGTCATCACCCGCCGAATTCTCTCGGATGTGGCGGCATTGCCTGCGCCGACGCCTTCTATCGGATTTGCGGATCGTGTCATGGCCGCCATTGACGAATTACCCGCAGACCAAACGATTCCGGTCGCACGGCCGATTATTCCCGCTCCTTGGGCTTTTGCGATCCTTTCGCTGATGGTTCTGGCCGTGAGTGGTGGTTTGTCCGCCACGCCCTCGGCCGAGTCTGTCTGGACCGCAGGAACCGATTGGGGGATCCAAACCTGGGAATCCCTGCTCGAATTGTTCCGATGGATGAGCGCAGCCTTCTGGACAACCGGCGCCCTTCCGGTCCCCGGATTGGCTGGGCTGTGGCTATTCGGTGGCTTTTTGACCGGATCCATTGCTCTGAATGCCATCTCATCCCATAAGGGCCGCTTCAGTTATTAGACAAGATCGCCTTTATCAGCGCCACGCCGCCGCTGGCTCTATTCTTCTGAAAGGAAACATTCATGAACCATCCGACTCGGAATGCGGAAATAAAAATTGGCGCCTGGCTAACGGTGATTTTCCTGCTAACCGCCTTCTCCAGCGCATGGGGCGCAGAGCCGTCCGCCCCCGATTCATCCAAAGCGGTCACTGAATTCATGCGAGGTGTATCGACGACGCTATGGATTTTGGCCCTTGGCGTGTTGACCGTAATGATCAAAGCAGGCCGGATTGCCACCGCACTGCTTCTGGGTATCCTCAAACCGGAATGGATTCATCGCGCTGGCCACTTGGTGGCCACGCGTCCCATGACGATTCTCATACTGGGATTTGTGGATTGGATCGTTGTATGCATTCTGCTCGCAATCCTGGCTGGCCTGACACAGCATCTCAAGTTCCTGATTCTGTTCGATCTCTTGCTCATTGCGTGGATTATTATGACGACCCTGGTCGGCGTCAGCGGAGTGTATTTGCTCCTGGGTCGTAAACTGAATGAAGGGATGGAACCAGAATGGCGACAAATCACGAAGGGCGGGCTATTGTTGGAATCGGCGTTGGCGCTGCCCATACTCGGTTGGATGGCTTATTGTGCCGTCATGTGCGCCGGGCTGGGGTGTGGAGTCATGTTGTTGTTCGGTTCTGGAAGACCGGCCATGACCGTTGCGCTTGAAAAAAAAGAGAACCATGGCGGCGCGCCGAAAGAAAATACGTCTTCTTCCAGCGCGCTGGAATGATTTGCAAGACATTGGGTTCTATTGAGGCGGCAGTGGAGGTGGCGCAGCGGCAAAGAGACCAACCAGATCCGCAACCTGACCGGCAGCCGTCCAGTTTGCCATACCCTGAGACCAGACGAGTGTGGCGCGCGTAATCTCACCCGTGGTCACTTTTTGCTGCAAGGTCCCCATATCAAACGGCCCGACTTGTTGACCGCCAATAGCGACATGGAATTGCTTCTGAGACGGCAGAGGTGGTGGAGCGCCCGCTGCCACAGGGGGTGTGGCAGCGGGCGGTTGGTGCGTGGGCTGAGGCTGTTGCTGCGCAAAAGCCTGGCCCATCTGATTCGCCATGGCAAATCCCATCCCCATGCCCATGCCTCCACCGGCCATTCCATCATTGGCCGCTGCCGTCTCCATAGCGTTGGCCGCCTGGAACTGAGTGTATTTGTGTAAATCACCGATGACGCCCATGCTCGTTCGTTTATCCAACGCCTCTTCCACGGCCGGCGGCAACGAAATATTTTCAATGAGCATCTTTGTCAGCGCGATGCCATAACTGGCGAAATCATCGTGGATTCGCTTTGTGACGAACTCGCCCAATTCGTCATAGTTCGCCGCCATGTCCAGAACGGGAATTTTGCTTTCGCCGATAATGTCCGAAAACCGCGAGACAATGAGGTTTCGCAGTTGATTTTCGATTTCGTCACTCGTAAAACGCCCGTCCGTCCCCACGACTTCCGTCAAAAAACGCGCCGGATCGTCCACGAACATTTCATAGGTCCCGAAGGCCCGAATCCGAAGGGGGCCGAACTCCGGATCGCGGAGCATGATCGGATTCTTCGTCCCCCATTTCCGGTCGGTAAACCGCTTGGTGTTGACGAAATACACCTCGGCCTTAAAGGGGCTTTCGAAACCAAACTTCCACCCCTTCAGCGTTGAGAGGATGGGCAGGTTGTCCGTGGTCAGAGTGTACATGCCCGGACCGAAAACATCGGCCAATTCACCATTATTGATAAAGACGGCGTTTTGCGACTCGCGAACCGTCAGTTTCGCCCCCATCTTAATCTCATTGTTATAGCGCTCGAATCGCCAGACCATCGTATCATTCGACGGATCCAACCACTCAATAATATCGATCAACTCACCGCGGAGTTTGTCAAAAAGTCCCATAATCGATTGCCTCCAGCGAATTCACGATTCCCTAACGCATCAAGTCAATTAACTCTAGCACCCGGAAAAAGAAAGGCGCAAGCGCCTTTTCCATTCACGACAATTTGAACCGCGCTTGTCGTTTTTTCGCTTACGGGCAACGGGGGGGCTTTGCCATACTTCCCGACTTCACGCCCAAAAATTGCTTGGGATTTTCTTTTTTTATAGAGGTCACGGATCCATGATCATTGGAATCGGCATTGACCTGGTTGAACATGACCGGGTTTTAAAACTGATGGAAAAATACGAGGGGCGATTTGCTCACAAGATCTTTACGGATGAAGAACGCGCCTACTGCTCCGCTCGCGCCATGCCACACATCCATTATGCTGCTCGATTCGCTGCCAAAGAGGCCTTCCTCAAAGCCGTTGGATTGGGACTGAGCCAGGGACTTCGATGGCGGGATTGTGGGGTCGTCAATGCCCCAACGGGAAAGCCCGATTTGGTTATTGTCGGGAACGGTCATAAGCGTTGCCGCGAATTGGGTGTCACGCATTCTTATGTGACTCTGAGTCATTCAAGAGGGCACGCCATTGCGGCTGTGATCCTTGAGAAACGTCTGGATAGTGAGTCGCTTGACGGCTTGGGGGCCGTTCTGCCGGAATTTGACTGAATGGACATTGAAAGCCTGTTGCCTATCCCACCACAGACAGAACAGACCAAGGACCGTTTTCCATGACCGAGTGCCGCGCGTGGACGCCCGAAAGCTGGCGGGAATTTCCCGCAGCGCATCAGCCGGTTTACGATGATCCGGCGCACTATGAAAAAACTCTGGAGCGCTTGGCCGGTTTGCCACCCCTGATGACGCCGCCGGAAATCGATAACCTCCGGACTCGAATTGCCCATGCCGCCGAGGGGAAGGCGTTCATCCTTCAAGGTGGCAATTGCGCCGAACGCCTGAAAGATTGCGCGGGCGAAACCATTGCCAGCAAATTCAAAGTCATACTACAGATGAGCCTGATTCTGGCCTATGGCGCTCGCAAACCGATCATTCGAATCGGTCGAATCGCCGGACAGTATTTTAAACCACGTTCCAAACCGACAGAAATCATTAGTGGCATTGAAATGCCATGTTACTACGGCGACGCGATCAATTCGGTCAAAGCCGATCCGCTTCAACGTCGCCCTGATCCACAGCGTTTGATTCACTGTTATCATACTGCGACCGCAACGCTGAACTACATTCGCGCTCTGATTGATGGAGGCTTTGCGGATTTGCATCATCCTCAATTGTGGACCATGCCCAATTCGGCGCCCAGTCACAAACGAGCCGAGTATCAAGAAATCGTCAACCATATTCTGGACACGATCGACTTTATGGAATCCGTCGGGGCCACGCTCCCTGAGACGCTGAGTAAGGTGCAGTTCTCAACCTCCCATGAAGGCCTGCTGCTGGGTTACGAACAGGCCATGACCCGACACGATCCCCTCACAGGGCGGTACTACAATTTGGGGGCTCACATGCTGTGGATCGGCGCGCGAACCCGTACGCTGGATTCCGCCCATGTGGAATATTTCCGAGGAATCGCGAACCCTGTCGGAATCAAAATCGACGCCACCTTAGCCCCGGATGAATTGGTGGCCCTTCTCGAAAAACTGAACCCCGATCGGGAAACGGGACGGATGGTCCTGATTACCCGCTTGGGCGCTGAGCGGGTCGTGTCATCGCTGCCGCCCTTGATTCATGCCGTACAGGAATCGGGGCATCCGGTCACCTGGAGTTGCGATCCCATGCATGGCAATACTGTCGTGGTGGATGACGGCGTAAAAACACGCGTTTTCGCCGTGATCCAAAAGGAACTCATGCGCACATTTGAGACACATCGTAACTGCAATTCCGTCTTGGGCGGGGTGCATTTCGAAATGACGGCGGAAGATGTAACGGAATGTATGGGCGGAATTGAGGACTTGACGTCTCAAGATCTTCAGCGCCGATATGAAACGTATTGTGACCCACGGCTCAACTGTTCACAAAGCCTCGAGATCGCGTTTCTCATTACGCGACTGATGCGTTCCATGGACGGGGGGACATCCATCGCTGATCATAACGGGCAATAGCGATTGACTCGGGTAAAGTACAGCCCGGTTTCGAGAACCGGTTCGCCGGTCGCCTCGCCCCATGCGCGCGCGTAGAGTTCCAATTGCGGACGATAATGGTCAATCAACCGGTCCAACCCTTCCCGGGGTGACCGATCGCTTTTGTAATCGACAATCACCCATCCTCCCGATTCCCTGAAAACCAGGTCAATGACGCCACGAACCACAACAGGACGTCCAGACGACAAGGAATCATCGCCTTCGAAAACATCGTCGCCGGTATTCCAGCAAATCTGGAACGGCGCTTCGGGAAGACAGGTCTTGGAAGCCCTTGCGCGGCGCCAGATGTCCGACCGCATCACGGCCTGAACGGTTTCCACGGCCTCCCCGGCCAGATCGGCGTCGAGTTCCTCGTCCTTCAGGAACTCCGGCGCCAGGGCCGCCCAATCC
>JADFCT010000111.1 GCA_017161665.1 Candidatus Sumerlaeota bacterium | reverse complement strand
AACGGACAAGGACGAAACGGACACGGCGGAGAAAAAGGACCCCTTGGAGGCGCAACGCAAGGCGGACAAGGCATACAAGTATGAACCCGCCGAAGAGATTTATCGCTTCCTCCACACGGGCGGTCCCAACACGCCCGGGATGACGGATCCACGCTATCTGGCTGACAACCACCGTATCGTTTATCTCAGCGAACAAACCGGCTTCCGTCATCTCCACCTTCTGGATCCGACGTATGAAAGTCAGCGCCCTTTGACGCAGGGACGGTTTGAAATCTATCCCCTGGAACTCAGTCTTGATCGGAAATGGATGTTCGCCACCTCGACGCGGGAACATCCGTCGCGCGTCAACGCTTATCGTATCTCCACGGAAACCGGTGAGATGATTCGAATTTCAAAAGACGCTGGCGTGTATTCGGACGTGGCGATCAGCCCGGACGGGCAAAAGGCCCTTGGGAACTTCGTCCGGTATGGCGCGCTCAATGAACTGGCCTTCGTGGACGGCAGCGATACGGAGTCCCACCGGATTCTGACGGATTCGCATCCCGATGAGGCGAAGACGTACACCCGGTTCCGCCCTGAATTTTTCGAGTTCAAGAATCGCCATGGTCACGACATCTATGGGTTTGCCTTCAAACCGCCCAACTGGAAGAAGACGGATCAGCGGCCCGCCTATGTCTATTTCTACGGTGGCCCCTTGGGCACACGCAAACAGGTCACGGAAGGCAATTTCAACCGGAGCGCCTATTTCTTCGGGTATTATATGGCCCAAAAGAATGGATACCTTTCTTTCGTGATCGATCCGCGGGGCAATTCCGGCTACGGCGGATTGTTTGAGAAATCGAATTATGAGCAGGTCGGCAAACCGCAGGTCGAAGACCTGGAGGACGCGGTCAAATATATGGGCGAGGCGTATGGCGTGGACGCCAAGCGGGTGGGGATTCATGGCTGGAGTTTCGGCGGTTTCCAGACCCAGATGAGCCTGTACAGCAAACCGGGCGTCTTTGGCGCGGGCATTTCGGTGGCCGGCCCCACGGAATGGGAAAACTACTATGCCAGTTATACCCGCAAGACGATCGGCGCCATTGATACGGCGCAAGACAAGCTGGAGGAGTATTCGCTTCTGCCACTGGCCAAAAACCTGAAAGACCCCCTGTTGCTGGTCCATGGTCTGGAAGACACGAATGTATTGTATCAGGACTCGATCCGCATCTATCGCGAATTGCTCAAAGCGGGCAAGGCGACCTTGGTCGAATTGTTTATTGATCCGAGTGGTGGCCACGGACTGGCCGGGGATGTGGACAATTCCAGTTTGTACGCCAAGTTTGAGCAATTCCTGCAACGGACGGTCGGCGCCGGCTGGGATAAGCCTACCGAGAAGACCCCGGCTTCCGACAAAAAGGACAAGGCCGAGACGGCGGAACGGACCGATTCATCGGACGAGGAAAAGTAGAATCGCCTGAAACCATCTAAAATCAATGGCGTTTAACCCTTGCCTGGAAGGCCTTGGGCGGGCTAGGAATAAGACAGGTTAAATGAGTTTTGGGGCAGGAACTCGGAAATCGTTCCTTGCGCAATAGTGATTTGTGCGCGGTGTTGTTCCGGGCGGGAGTGAATGGTTGATGGCAGGAGGACGCAGGCATGGAACGAAAAAAAATACTCTTGGCCGACGATGAAGAGGACATTAAGATCGTCGTCCGGCTGTATCTGGAGTCGAAAGGGTATGACATTATCACGGCCTTTGATGGTCTGGACGCGACGGAAGTGATCGACCGCGAAAAGCCGGATCTGATTCTGCTTGATGTGATGATGCCGATCATGAACGGCTATGAAGTGGTCTCCCATGTGCGGGGAAATCCGGAAACAGAACATATTCCTATTGTCATGTTCTCAGCCGCAACCCATGAAGGCGCCGTGCGCAAGGGCTTGGAGGCCGGCGCCAATGATTATTTGACCAAACCCTTTGACCCCTCCAAACTGGAGGACGTCGTGCATAAATATCTGGACGGATCCCAGGAGCCCACGTGATTTCATCAAGCCCTTTTGATTGAAACGCACACGGATTGGATATCATGGCTCAATTGTATATTATTCATGAAGGACGGCGGGAAACCGTCGCCATCGGGCAGGAATTGACCATCGGCCGGAGTTACTCGAACCGCTTGCGCCTGGAAGGGGCCGATGTATCCCGCGCCCATGCCGTGATTCATCGGCGGGGCGAGGAATACCATCTTTACGACCTGGACAGCCGGAACGGCGTGCGGGTCAACGGGAAACACGCCAAAAAATATCTCCTGAAACCGGGCGATCAGGTCCTGATCGGCAAGTATCTCATGATCTTCGATCCGCCCAATCCGGAAACCCTGGATCCGGTATCCGATGAGCCGGCTCCAAGCAAAGAGGAGTCCGGCAAGAACACGACGCAACCACAGGCCCCGTATTTCTATTTCCCCGTGAGTGATCTGGAAGCCGGCTTTACCATGTCGCCGTCCGATGCGCGGGGCAATCAGGACGTGGCGAGTGAGGACCTGTGTTTCGCCTATCGGCTGTTCGATAGTTTCGGCACATCTTCCCAGTTTCGCGATGTGTCCGCCAAAGCGTTGGATGTGGCGCGGACGGTGATGTTGGTCCAGTCCGGGGCCGTGATCCTGCGGGACAAGCCGGACAGTGAACCGGAGGCGGCCGCCGTCTTCGATGAGGAACGCAAGGGACAGGTTAATATCCTCGCCAGCCATATCCGTTGCCTTTTGGACGAGGGGCGCGCGTTTCTTTTCTCGGGATGTGATGCCATGGAATCGGATGGGGGCCTGGAAACGCGGGACGCGGACGTTCAACAGAAAGAATGGACCAATCGGGTGGCGGTTCCCATGTTTATCCATGGCGCCATGGGCGGATTCATTTATCTGGAGAACACCCGGCCCAATGCCGAATATACGCTGGATGATGTCCGCCGATTGTATCTGATTGGAATGGCGCTGGCCCGGAAGTTGGAACAAGGAGAGCGTTTTGAGCAAGCTTGACCGCGATGGCTTCGGTTTCGCGCGTCTTGCGCTGACGATCGCCCTCTTTTCCCTCGTTCCCCTTTTTCGTTTTCTTCCCGCGTATGACTCCTTTATCGGACCCAAATATGCGCTCATCAGCGTGTTGACGGGGGCCTTACTGGTCCTGTCGGCGGTCCAGTCCTTGCGTGGACGGCCGGACACGCTTCCGCTCAACCGGTTCACGGCGCTGACGGCCGCCTGGGTCGCGTGGAACCTTGTCTCGATTCTCTGGGCGAAGAGTCCCACCATGGCCTGGGATGACGCCCGTCAATGGTTGATTCTATCCCTGGGCGCCCTGCTGGCGCTGAACGTGTTGGGGCGCGACCGTCGCCGCTGGATTCTCTTGGGATGGGCCATGACAGCGGCCGCCGCCGTCACGGCGCTGTGGGCCATTGGTCAGGATGCGATCGCCGCCTGGATCCCCGAGAGCCGCGCCGGCGTCGCCATTTCTTTGAGCGACTGGCGGAATTATATTTTCACCAGTTTTGGCAATCCAGGGCATGTCTCGGATTTTCTGGCCCTGACCTTCTGGATTCCCATGATGTTCTACTTGTACGGACGCCAGTCCTGGGTCTGGGTGGTATCGGCGGCGACGATGGTCCTGTCCGCGGCGGCCATGACGGTCTGCTGGTCCGTTCATTCCAATGGCGGATTGATCCTGGCCTCGCTGGTCTCGCTGGTGGTGATGACCCGTCACTATGGTCTGGGGTTCTGGCGTCGGCGCGCCCGACGCGTGGTGGTCCTGATTGTGTTGTTTGCGGGGGTGGTTGGCTTTTACCTGACCGATCATCCGGCCAATCCCCATCGCCCCTCGCTCTGGGAAGAGGCCTTCGGTTCGGAGCGGTGGCGGGACGGGGGCATCACGCGGGTCTATATCTGGAGAACCGGTCTGCAAATGGCCGCCGACCAGCGCTTCCTCGGCGTGGGCGCTGGGAATTTTCAATATGTTTTTCCTTCAGTGGTTGTGCCGAGCCTGGGAACGGATCCCGAATATCTGAACTACCATCGGTTCACGCGGGATGCGCACAACGAACCCCTTCAGACGTGGGCGGAGTTGGGGATCGTGGGCTTCCTGTTGCTGATGAGCATGTTTGCTACGGTTTTCTGGCGTCTTTGGACGGATTTGAAGCGGGACGATGGCTTCTTTTTCCCCATGCGCTTGATCGGCCTGGCGTTTTTTACGGCCTTTGCCGTCCATAGCCAGATGACGTTTAGTCTTCAACTGCCGGTCACTTCTTTCCTGTTCCTCTTTATGTTCCATGTTCCTGCCGCGTTGGAAAGCCGCCGGTGTCGTTATGAGATGGGACTGCTGCGGGTGGAAAACGAGTGGGGGCCCTGGGCCTTTATCGCTGATGTGGTGGGTATGCGGCGGTTGAGAAATCTGGGAGTCAAACCGGTCAATACCCTGGGCGCAGTTGTTTTGATGGGCGTGGCCGGGCTGATGGCCGTGTCCTTCTGGTGGGGCGATGGGCGACGATTGCTGGCCGATACGCGGTATCGAGATGCCCGCGAAGCCCATGATCGCTGGCGGGCTATGCGTCCGGGGCAAAACAATCAAACACCGATTTCGGAATCCTTCCGCCTGGTCGCCCTAAAACAGTACGAGTCTATCTTTGCCATTGATGCCAACCATCACGATGCGCGAAGCGCTTTTACGACGTTCCTGATTGAGACCGAGGAGTATGCCGACGCCTTGCCGCAGATTGACAAGACCATGGAGCGACTGGACGCCGCGGAATTATATCAGCGGCGGGCCCTTTGCCTGGAGGCTCTTGGGCGTGAGTCCGAGGCGATTCCGGACTGGGCGACCTATTATATGCGCTTCCCCCAAGCGATTTCTCTCAATCGCGATCATGCGGCGTCCATCCTGGAAAAAGCCGAAAAACTGGAACGAAGCAAGCCAACAGCGGGACGTTGACGTTTCCTGCGATCCCTCCCATATCTCTTTGAATGTGAGTCGAATCATGCGTCAAGACAATGTGAACAAGGCCGACGACCAACCGGCTATCCAATCCCCGGAGGGCGACGCGACAGCCATCCGCTCTTCGGGTTCCATTCCTTTCATTCGGCTCAGTATCACGGGCGTTTTCATGGGACTGGCGAATCTGGTTCCCGGTGTTTCGGGAGGAACGATGGTTCTGGCCCTGGGACTTTATGAAGAATTCATTCAAGCCTTTTCCGATCTGACACGCCTGCGTCTGTCCCTGCGCGCCATTGTGGTGGTCGGGATGTTGTTTGGCGTCTCGGCCCTCACGATTTTTGGCCTCGCCGGGGTGGTTCAGTTTCTGATGGAAGCGTTTCTGCCCGGCATGTTGGCGCTGTTTATCGGGATGACCCTGGGCGGGTCGCCGATGTTGTATAAAGAAATGAAACCGGTCGGCCCGCAGAGCCTGATTTCCGGGGGCATTGCCTTTGTGTTGATGGGGCTGCTGGCGTTCGTCTTTGAGCCGGGCATGGGGACGCCTGGTTTTTTCATGCTCTTTGTCGGCGGGGTGGCCGGAAGCGCGGCCATGATTCTCCCCGGGATTTCGGGCAGTTACATCCTCCTGATCCTTGGACTGTATCTACCGATTATTGGGGGGGTGAGCGCGTTCAAAGATGCCTTGAGCGCGCGGGATATGGCGCAGGCCTTTGACATTGGCTGGTCGATCCTCCTCCCTGTTGGCGTTGGCGTTGTGGTGGGGCTGATGATTCTGTCAAATCTGCTGAAGTTCCTCCTTAAGCGATATCATCGCGTGACCATTGGCTTCCTGATGGGGCTGCTGCTCGGTAGCGTTCTGGGCTTGTATCCGTTCAAGGAAACCCGCTTCAATAAATTGCCCCGCTATGCCGTCGATGGCGAATTGCGTGTGTTGGGCGCCGGTTGGGAGGCGAATGAAAGTTGGTCCGTGTATCGGAATCTGAAAAAACTGGAGCCGGCGGTTTCCGTGCGCGTGTTGAGCGCGGCCTCCGACGCCGTGCTGGATGATTCGACGCTGGACCAAGCCACGAGCGCGTCGGCGGTGATCATTGCCTACGATACGGATGTGTCCGCTGCATTTCGCCGGGCTATTCGGACCGCTGATCCCAAGATTGAACTACTGATTGTTCCCAACACGGAGTTTTCTGTCCCGAAAGTCTTCATGGTTTTGGGATTAATGGGGATCGGTTTTTTCATCACCTTCCTGCTGGGGCGTATGGGACCCGAAGGCCGGGACTCAAAGGCCTAATAGACCAGGCGGTATCGCGCTGATTTGACGCCTCCGGCTTCGGCCCCATAGCCGGGGCTGGGGGCGGAGGCTTTCCAATTGGCCGGATCGACCCCCGCGCCGTTCGGTTCGCGGCGCTGGAGCGACGCTCCGGAACCGTCCGGCGCCGAGGGGAAGGGGGATCGGTCGAAGTATTCCACCTCGTCCACAATCACTCCCGCCACATCGCCCGGAAAGAGTCCGGTCGCCTGGGGACGTTCCAGGCGAATGCGCCCGACGCGATTGGACAAGCGGCCCACATAGGGCCCGACAATTTGAACGCCAGTCAGCGCGGCGTGATAGGTCTCCTTAAAAACGGCCAGGGCTAAGGCGTCGGTCGGGGCAAAGGGCGTGACAAGCAACCGCTCGCCCGGGGCCAACTGCATTCCCACCGGGAAGATATAGTCCACTTCGCCGTCCAGGCGCCAAGGGCCGTCTACATTCCAGAGCGTGATTATCTGGTTTGTTGGATTGACAATTTCGATGTATTCCAACGTTTCCGGATCGGCCACGGACGAATTCGGAGGGGGCGCGTACATGATTTCGTCGATTCGAAGGTCCAGGTTCCCCGCACGATTCGCCATGCTTTGCGAGGGAACAGCGGCGAACCAGAAAGCGCCTCCATCGGGATAACGCCCGAGGGACGTCCAAGGCGCCTGGGCCTTGAATCGAATGGCGTCCACAATACGGTCCATCGCCGTTCCGTCCAGATAGGATAAGAAGAGCGTTTCGCCGTCTTTGGACAGGCCGAATCCCGAGCCCAGGGGATTGTTAAAATGGCTGATTTCGGAATAAAGGACTCGGCTGCTTCGGGGAATCAGCTGAGGGGGGAGCGCCCATTTGCGGAGATTGATGGGGTCATCGGATAAGAAAAAGCCTGTCGTATCAACGGCCTCGTTGCCGTTGTTGAACAGTTCAATCCAGTCATTGGAATCGTAAGGTGGCGCCGAATAGGTGGTATTGGCCGCCAGTTCATTGATGAGCAGATTTCGAATGGGTTCGGGATTGGGAGCGCCGGGGCTTCCCTTCATAAAGGCGCTCGCTCGCCAGGCGCCTGGATAATCCAGGGCGCCGTCGGGGTGGGGAGCTGAGTGAACCGGAACCATGGAATGACCGGCGCCTGCGGCGGCGACGGGCCAGCCGCGGCTTGTTTTATATTCAAAGGAAAGGATGTCCGCGCCGTTGATGAGGGCGGTCGAAAGGGTGATCCGCTCGCCTTCGTTGGACAGGCGACCGGCATAGGGCCCGAAAATCGGGATGGCCTCACTGAGATTATAATGCGTCCGGAAAAAGGCGAAATTATTATCCGGCGCCGCTCGCGTGAGGAGGAGTAAGCCGTTGGGTTCGATGATCAGACCCGGAGGCAGGGCATAGTCGATCCCATTCGTAAACGCTTCGGTCGTGATCTGGTAGGGTTCCGTCCCGATATTGATCAACTCCAGATATTCGTTGTCCCGATCGCCGGAGGGGGCGTACATGACTTCGGAGATGGCCAGGGTGGGGGCGATTGGTTCGGGTTCGATGAGGAATTCCCCATCGGCAAGGGGACTCCATTCGCCGTCCTCACTCAGGACGCGGGCCTTGACGATCGCGCTTTGAGACAGCGTCAGGGGGGCAGAATAGGGTGTGGCCGTGGTGGAAAGAAGACCGACGGGAGTCGTGATGGACAGCAGTTGCGGCGAGATCAGGAAGTCGGGGCTGGAGGCGTCCACATTCATTGCATGAATCGCCAACATGTTTTCGCCTTCGTTGAGCAGATGCTTGTATTGGGTGATGTCGAAGTTGGCCGGAATAACGGCGTCGTCGCCAGCGTTCAGTTGTCGGGAGACGGAATCCCAGGTCGGATCCGTCGGAGCGTAATAGGATTGGGTTACTTTTTCTCCGTTCAGATAGGCGATAAACGCGTCATCGAGCCGAACGGCCAGATGCAGGATGTCCACCGATTGAATTTGCTCGGCTGTAACGTGAAAAGGAATGCGGAGGTAACAACCAGCAGTGATGCCATACATCGCCTCGAGCAGATCGATTTGGATGAACGGCTCATAGCCGGTATATGTTTCATATCCCACGCCGCCGGTCCCCGTGGTCCAGCGGGTATCGTCAAAACCGGTCCGAGCCGTCCAAGACGTTCCGAGCGTGTCGCCACCATTTTCCAGCGTGGGAACGAACACTTTTTTGAAGGCGTTTTCCGAGACGATCACCTGCTCCGGATTTTCAATGAAATGAGGCTCGCGGGGATCCGAACCGTCGGTGGTGTAGTATATAACACCTCCCGGATTGGGATTTTCGATGGTGACGGTCAGGGGCTGGGTTCCTTTGGCGTTTCGTGGAGAAAGGAACGGAGCATCTGTCGCGGGGTAGAGATTTTTGGATTTGAGTAGTGCTATGAGATCGTCTCCTCGCGTGACCAGCACCTCATCGACGATATGTTGTCGTTCGGGCAACCAGGCGTCGTTTAATGTGTAAGGTTCCGAGCGGTTATGATCGCCCCACCGCGCCGATTCACAAACGATGGCTCGTTCGATTTGGGCGGCAAGATCCCGATAGCGGGCTTGAGAGCGTTCGGGGGACAACACGCCGCCGTCCGACAGGAGGGCATGAGCGCGGTCGGCGAACAAGGCCCGAAATTCCGTGTTGTATTTGAGTTGGCTGTAAAGGCGCGAGGGTTCATTCTTGAAATTCAAGTCGAGGATATTCGGCACATCGAGTCGTTTTAATACGGCTTCTCCGTCCCAGACATAACATTCGTATAATTCTCCTGGGACACGGCGTCGGCCGGCATACCAGTTGCCCCGGTCCCAGTCGGTATTGACGCCATAAAAATTCAATACAAAGTAATCGATCAAAACGGGAATGTTGAGGTATTCGGCCAGGGCATTGTACCCGTTTGTGTCGGCGGCTCCGTTGCTGGCGATATTCTGAATCTGCTTCCAGACTTCCGCATCGCCATCCGTGGGATTGGACGGATCGGCGTTAAGCACATCCCATTCTTCCTTTTCTCCGCCGCGGTAGGTCGAAGAAAAATCAGCGTTGGGGCGTTCGACGGGATTATAGAGTCCCCAATAAAGCCCATTGACGTAGAGGTGAACATAGCGCCCTCGTGGCGCATAATGATCCATTTCGAGATAGGACCGGCGCATCCATTGGTCGCGCACATATTGACTTTTCTCGCTCCTCATCCAAGAGTCGTTGTATCCGGCGCGGGCGACAATGGAATCGAATTCATCGGCGGCGTCTGAGCCGAAGATTGGATAGCGAAGTTTGGTTGAGCCATACTCACTCTTGAACAAAAAGCGGAAGGAATGTTTCCGGTACTCGGGATGGCTGCCGAAGCCGCCGTGCATCCGAAGTCCACAATTAATCTGAAATCCGTCCTCGCCGCCACGCGGATCGAAGAATTCCACCGAGCCGGGGCGCTCCCATTCCACGCCCCGCGCCTCGGAGTTCGCGTAAATGCCAGTGGTCGGATCGAACAAATCGTCCATGTCCATTGTAATCGACATGCTCGGCAGGCTCTGGAGGTCCGATCGGATGGTCCCGCTGTAAGCCGGATCGTTGACCACGCGGGGGTCCATTTCATAGTCCGCCGCCACCGGTCCCCAGGTGGTGGGGAAATCATCGGGCATGGCCGACTGCGTCAACACCTCATCCAGAAAGATGAAGGATCGTGTCACAGAACCCCGGGACTGGTATCCGTCCTTGAGGGAGATGGC
>JADFCT010000010.1 GCA_017161665.1 Candidatus Sumerlaeota bacterium | reverse complement strand
TGGCGTTCACGTCCGTCCAACTGTTTGGCGGTCGGACCGGATCATAGATGATGCCGTCGTCATTGGCATAGAAGAGGCAGTTCAAAATTTGAGGATCGGAGAATTCGTCGCCCTTATAGATGGCGTGGTGATTGTTTTCGCTCCAGATGGTGTTGCGCGCGCGCGGGTCGGAGTCGCGGTCGCAGAAAAGCCCGCCGCCCGGGCCGCCGGCCACGTTGGCGTGGACGACGCAGTTGTCAAGCGTCGGCGCTCCGCCCAAATCACAGAACAGGGCCCCGCCCTCGCCGAGGGCGCGGTTGAAAGCCAGCATCGTATTCGCCAGCCGCGGCGCGGCCTGATAGAACAGATACATTCCGCCCCCCTGGGAGGCGGTATTGCTGGTGATTTCGCAGTTCAGGAATCCGCCGCCGCTTCGCTCTCCATAGACACCGCCACCAAACTGAATCGCCTGATTTCGGTGAATAACGGAGTCGATGAAGTGTGGCGTTGAATCCTTCGCATACAGCCCACCCCCTGAGCCGCTGGTGAGGTTGTCCATGAGGAGGACACTGAGAGTGGCCGAGGTTGTCCGCATCCCCACCGCGCCCCCCTGGCTCCGGGCGGTGTTCCTAATGAACATGTCTTGATCGGATTCGACGACGGAGTTCTCAAACCATGCGCCGCCGCCCGAGCCGTCCACGCCATTCGTGTGTTCGGCCAGATTGAACATCAGGAACGTCATGGACATGGCAAGTTGGCTATTGGAGGCATAGATGCCGCCACCGTCATAGGCGCCATTCTGATTAATAGACGATTGGCTGATTCGGGCTTCGGAATTTTGCAGATAAATCCCCCCGCCGAATTGAGCCGAGTTCATCTGCGCATCGCAGGCGATCATTTGTATCAGGCCGGCGGCGCGCATATCCGCAAAAATGCCGCCGCCATACACAGCGGCGTTGTTTCGAATGGTGCAGTTTTTCAGTGTGATGCCGCTGGTAGGGTTGTCCACATAGACACCGCCGCCGCGCGAACTGTGATAGGAAGAGGTGTCGTCGGCCTGGCCGTTTTCAATGATGAATCCTTCAACCGTCAGGTCGCCCGCGCCGTCAATCCGCAGTCCATGCCAGGCGCCGTCGGCGTCGATAATGGTGTCGGCCAATGCCGGCAGAGGCAGGTCGCTGGTGCTTTCATTCCCTTGGAAACCGCCATATAACGACACATCCACATCCAGAAGAACAGATTCCCGGTAAAGGCCTTCGGCCACCCAGACCTGATCGGCGCCGTTTTCAACGGCCAATTGAATGCCGGATTGAATCGTGCTGGTGGCTTCATCCCAGGACAAGCCGGTCTGGGGTTGCGCCGTTCCCCGGTCCCCATCCACGAAAATGATCTGGCCGGCCCGGCTCGGTGGGGGCGTCAGCAGGATGACAGCCGCCAGGGCCGCCCATATAATCCCCGCCGAACAGCGGCGGCGGGGCGTTTGATTTGTGATGCGGTTCATAATGCGACCTCGGTGAGATTCATGTTCGATCGATTGATTGAGATACGGGGCCGGCCAAAAGCGTTTCGGGCGGAGGGTCCCAAGCATAGTATATATCATTTCCTGAGTTTCTTCTGTATGCGACGCCAGCGAAAATGCGAACCAAGCATCACAGCGGCAAAGACGACGATGGCGATAATGATGAGGCGGTCTTTTTGATGGCCCCACGAATAGGGTTCGGGCAGTTGAATGGCGGAGACGATCTGTTCCCACTCCGGCTCCCACTGCGCCCAATGCGCCTTGAAGGCCTGATAACTCATCACATAGGTGAAATGGGCCCCGGTCATGATCAAAAGGCGCTGGTTGAAGGCAATTCCGGTGATCTCTCCCGTGGACTGGATTTCAAGGGCCGGCTGATTATCGCCCACTTTTATGGGAACAACCTGAATCTCCTGGGCCTGTGATTCGGGAATATCAAATTCGGCCAAATACTCGTTACGAATGCGACGCAGGTTGATTTTGTTGGTGGAAAAGGGACGGGGGCCCTTGGTGATTCGCAGTATCAAGGTGGCCCGTTCCATGTCCCCGTCGGGCGTCTTGGCGACCTTTTGATACATGGCCTGATAGACAGCGGACCCGGTGGTCACGTCATCAACGTCGAAGGGGGTGCGTTCGAAGTCCGTCATCTCCCAGCCCTGCGGCAAAGCCGCTATCAGTTCGAAATCCCGCGCATCGTCCATGGGGCCGGCCGCCGATGCTGCCGACGCCACGAGCAGCCATAGGGCGCTGACGCTCCACACGAGCCGCCGGTCGAGACGCCGGCGCGAATCATGCCGTTGATCCTTGGGACTATTCGTCATGCTCGGTCAACTCCGACTTGAGTTGGTTTATCCGGTCCCTGATTCGCGCCGCTTTTTCAAAGTCTTCCGTCGCCACGGCGGTGTCCATTTCCTGTTTCAGATGCGCAATGATCTCGACGCGATGGATGGGGGCGGATGGGACAGGAGGGACCGGCACAGGCGCCGCCGCCTCGGATTCCGGGAAGACCGGCTGGGCTTTCACCTTGTCCAGTGACGGTTTGAAGTTTTCCGGCTGCCGCCCCACATGGGCGTCCGAGCCATGTAGTTTCAGGAGTTCCTGTTCCATCTGTGCTTGGAAGGATTCATAACAACGGTCACACCCCAGAATCATGGTCTTTTTATAGAGCGAGAAGGGCAGGCCACAGACACCGCATTTGAAGTCGTCCTGCTCGGAAATGTCCGCCCCTTTTTGCTGATTGGCTTGAGCCAGCAGGGAATTGAGAAGTTCTTCGAGGGAAACCTGCAAGTGGGTATGCGGCTGGTTTATCTGGCCCGGGGCGTGTTCATCACAATAAAACGCCTCATCCAATTGGCCTTTGTTGATTTTGACGACCTTATGGGTCGCCGGCTTGCCGCATTCCGAGCAAGGCTGCTGCATGATGCTTCAATCCTTTTTGGCGTCATCGCCCCCGTCACTTTGCGCATGAAGCGGCGGCGAAAGCCAATGGTTCATTATCCCTTAACCCCTCAAGGTGAGTATAGGGGCAGTGGCGAAAATCGGTCAAGGCGGAAACCCTGATGCTCGGACGCCGCCGGAGCATCCCGCCCTTGGGTCTCCCCCGGCCGTCACGCCGGCAAGGCGTCCGCGCCTGCGCGCATTTCAGGTTCTCCGCATCCCATGTTTAAAAAAATCCGTAATAAATTTTATGGGTTGGAAGACTATTGAAAGAGCCGTATCATGTTTTAAAACGCAAGGAGACCCCGTATGCTTTGTTTAAGCCGCCTTCGGACAACCGGTTTCGCCCGGTTTGCCAGTGTCTGCGCCCTGATCGCCCTAAGTGGAATCGCAGGGGCTCAGGAGAAACCCAAAGAGCCGAAGGCGCCCATCGCCATCGGAACGAAGGCCCCGAACTTCTCGCTGCTCAATGTCGATGGCAAGAAAATGGCATTAGCCGATTTCGATTCGGCCAAAGTGTTGGTGTTGATCTTCACGGCCAACCATTGTCCCACAGCCCAGGCCTACGAAGAACGCATCAAAAAACTGCACGCCACCTATAAAACGAAAGGAGTCGCCATTGTGGCCATCTCTTCGAATGACCCCAAGGCGCTTCGGCTGGATGAACTGGGCTATACGGACTTAGGGGACACTTATGAGGATGGTCAACTGCGAGCCCGCCACCAGAAGTTCGATTTTCCCTATCTTTACGATGGCGACACGCAGGAAGTCGCCCGCG
This sequence comes from Candidatus Sumerlaeota bacterium, assembly GCA_017161665.1. GTDB lineage: Bacteria > Sumerlaeota > Sumerlaeia > JADFCT01 > JADFCT01 > JADFCT01. Next base: position 23,035 of record JADFCT010000010.1, on the reverse strand, counting down.
CCTATGGCCCACAGACCACGCCCCATGTGTTTGTCTTTGACGCTCAACGAGCCCTTCAATATGTGGGGCGCATTGACAATAACGAGAATCCGGCCAAAGCCACAGAACATGATCTGAAAAACGCCATCGACGCCTTGCTGGCCGGCCAGCCGGTCCCCGTGGCCACCACCAAGGCTTTTGGCTGCTCGACGAAGTGGATGAGCAAACGCGATAGTGTCCAGGAGTCCCTGAAACAATGGGCTCAGGAGCCGGTATCCCTTGAGACGATCGACGTGCCGGGCGTGAAGGCGATCATGAAGAACCCGACGGATAAATTGCGTCTGGTTCATGTGTGGGCCACGTGGTGCGGTCCCTGCGTGACGGAATTTCCACACTTTGTGGATCTCAATCGGATGTATCGCCGGCGGGGTTTTGAACTCATCGCCATCAGCGCGGATCCTCCCGACCGTAAGGATAAGGTCCATACGTTCCTGAAGGAACATGAAGCGTCTTTCCAGAACTATATCTACAGCGAAGACGATAAATACAAGCTGGTCGAAGCCATTGATCCCGATTGGGTGGGCGCCATACCCTATACGGCCCTTGTGGCCCCGGATGGCAAGATCATCAAATCCTTCACCGGCGCCGCCAACCAACTCGAACTCAAGCAGGCGATCGTTGATTATCTGGGACGGTTCTTTTTCAGTGTGCCGAAATAACGCGGCAATTGAAATTAAGAGACGTGAAAAGCGCGAAAGGTTCGGAATGAGCCTTTCGCGCTTTTTGCATTGGCTCAGGTCATCAAGAGGGGAATCCACCCGGAAAGAGCATATCCGTCAATTCAAAGACGCCCTTCCGCCCCACAATCCATTCGGCGGCCTGGACCGCCCCTCGGGCAAAAATGGCCCGACTTCGGGCGCGATGGCGGATTTCCAGCACTTCATCGCCCAGATCAAAGGCCACCGTATGGGCCCCCGGTTCCGCGCCCATGCGATGCCCCACCACATGAATCTCATTGGGCGCCATCGGTCGCTGGGGTTCGTCGGTGACCAACAAATCCTTGACCGCCAGATGGTCCAATAAAATCTGCGCCAGCCGTTTAGCCGTGCCGCTGGGACTGTCGGCTTTGCCGCGGTGGTGGGTCTCGATAATGCCCACATCGGTGTCTTTCGGGCCGATTCGATTCAGGATCTTCGCGCATTCGGCCGTGAGGCGAAACAGGGTCTGGACGCCGATGGAAAAGTTCGGCGCATGCAGCATGGCGGTCCCGTGGCGTTCGACGATCTCGCGGGCCTGGGGCAAGCCGCTTTCCCAGGCTGTCGTGCCAATAATGACCGGCTTGCCGGCCGCCGCCGCCACTTCGAGATTGGGGAGGACCGCCTCGGCCAGACTGAAGTCGATGCACACGTCCGCTTCGCTCAGCTGGTTCGGGGTCGGGGTACCCGGGACCAAGGCCTCGGAATCGGAAGGATCAAAGGTGGTGACAATCGTATGACCGGCAGTCAGGGCGACGCGTTCGATCTCGCGGCCCATCCGGCCATATCCGAAAAGGGCGATGCGCAACATGGGACGCTCCATTTCGCTATAGAGATGATGGGATCAATCATTCGTTTCAACGTCTTTGATGACCCGTACGTCGCTCACATAAAGGGCGTCTCCGTGGCAATGCAAGCGAAAGTCGGCGCGCCCGTTCTGGCGTTTTTCAAATAAGGGCGCTGGAGCCTGGAACGTGGTCGTTCGCCATTGCCCCGTGTTTTCAAGGCTTGCGGTTTCTTCGGCCCCACGATACATGCCGGAGCCGGGCCGATCGCCGTCGGCGCCATCATACGATAGGCCCAATGCGCCCTGACCCTGATCCAGATAGGTGACCGCGATTTTCAAGGGCTTCCTTCCGTGATACAAAAAGAATTCGTCGGCTTGAAAATACAGATAAGTGGTTTGTGGGCCGGCCGGCCGCGCCCAGCATTCCCGTCCCTTGACGGTCACCACCTCGAAGGGACCATCCCCATTGCGGCGAATCGAAAGGCCATCATTCTGGGCGGGCGTCGCGCGGATCGCCGTCGCCCGAGCGACCGCCGAGACCTCCGCGTATACCTCGCGATGGGTTTCATATTCTTTGACCAGCCACATCAGCGTATAAAGATCGACCAGTCGGAATTCCGGCGGATCGGATTCTTGAAGGGCTTTGTCGATCGCCAGATAGTAGGAAGGCGACTGGAGGATCGATCGGTAGTAGATGAAATTGGGCCTATGGCGGACGCCGTGCGATCGAATCGTTTCAGCGTCTCGTTCAGCATGGCCGGTGAGATCGCCATAAATCCGCAGAAAGGGGGCGTCGCGATAGACGCCCTGGGGGACATCGTGGCGCTGAGGAATGATGCCGTCGGGTGAAAAACGGGCATAGGCATCCCACGCCTCCTTTGTCATCCCCGGTGTGTTGCCGTCGATGTTGAAGCCGCTGATGGTCACATCCCATTGGCGATAAAACTGCGCGCAATGCCGTTCCCAGGCGGCCATTCCCGATGGCAGGCCGGAATAGCGACGCGGTTCGGACAGGTGATACAGATTGACGTATCCTGCGCCGGAGTCGCCGGCGATGAAAGAATCATTGGGCGTCCGGTTCTGCCGAATCCAATACATCCCGAAGGCGAAGCGCTGCGCCAGATTCGGATTAATGGCCCAGGTCATGGGAATTTGCCCACGGGTTGGGTCGTTCATCATCTCAGGCATCTTCCAATACACCCAGGCCGCCGCGTCATAGTCCCCCTGGTAGTGGGCATAGTAGTTGCGCGGGATGATCCGACCGTCCCCGTCCAGAATGCCCGCTTCCGTCAGAGAAGATCGTGTGGGCTTTGGATTTTGAGGAATGACTGCGGGCAGGGGATAATGCTGATAGAACGAGGCGTTGACCATGGACGAATACCCCAGCGCGTCAGCGTCCAGATAGGCGTTGAAGCAGGAAAGAACCTCCGCGTATTTCCATTCCGTGGGCACGCCGGACCGTTTGCCGCCCGCGTTCCAGCCCCGCCCCTGGAAGTCCGTGTACTTGTAGGCCCAGGGCGTAAAGCCGGCCACATGAATGACGCCGTCCCCATCGAACCCGTCATAACAGGCTCGAAGCAATTCCTTCAAGGTTTCAGCGTCTGTGCCGGGCGTTTGATTCGGATCGTCCACCGGCGCTTCATCTTCCCAGACATTGAGATCAAAGACCACGCCTCGGTTGGCGATGATATAATCCAGATTCGTCAGGGTGTGATTTTGAGGCGCGCTGACATGCCAGCACTTGAGCCAGAAGCCGTCGAGATAAAATCCCAGCAAATGGGGATTGGTCTTGCCGGGGCGGATATACGACTCCATGAGCCAGCGATAGGCGTCGTTCTTGGGGCTTCCGCTGGATTGCCGATTGGCGCCGGGAAGCATCCCTTCGCCCGTGAAAAGAGGCGAACCGTCGGCGGCCGTCAGGAACCGGATATCCATGTCCTTCAAGGGGCCGTTGACACAGCGGGTATAGACCGAATCGGGCGACCGATCCAACCGGAGCGCCAGCCGATTCTCGATCCCGGCGATCGTCGCCGCCAGGTTGGAGGTGGCCGGTACGCGCTCATCCCATACGACGACACCTTCATAAAAGCCTTTGAAGCGCTCCAGTAAGGCGTCGAGGCTTTGAATCACATCGACGGGGCGTCCATGAAGCCATTGCCCCTCTTCGTGGGCCTTGGCCCACCAGAAGTCATCGGGGCCCTGGTTATAGCGAAGGAACAACCGCGCGGCGTCTCGGTTGGCCAGACCCTGGAGGGAAACAGCCAGCAGGGTTTCATCATAGAACTGCCGGCGCTGGGCCGGTTCATTGAGATCGAGAGAAAACAGGGAGGTCATGTCATACAGAGCGACGGGCGCTTCAACAGATTGCGCCGACGCCGGGGGCGGCGAGGCCATGGCGGCCACCGACAGGCCGAGGCATACCACAAGAACGTGGCGAAGCGAATCAAACAGTGTGGGCATATTGACGCTTTCTTTCTTCGAAAGTTAAATTATGGGATCTTCGCGATAAACGCGGATCTGTTTCGAGTAGGCAAGGACGAAAAGCCCCCCGGTTGGGGTTCGTTCCCTGCCGTGTCCGGCTGGGCCTTTTTATGATTTCATCTTTTCGGTCCGCACTTAATGAGACGCCCGCCATCCAGGCGGATGATTTGATCCGCCTGGGCTTCGGCGTCGGGGTCGTGGGAGACCATGAGGGCGCAGCCCCCGTCGCTTGCGAACTCCCGAATGGCCTTGACGACGGCCCGACCGTTGTCCGGATCCAGATTGCCGGTCGGCTCGTCGGCGAGCAGGATTTTGGGCCGGTTCATCAGCGCACGGGCCAGGGCGCACCGCTGTCGTTCGCCGACGCTCAGATCCGCGGGCAAATGGCTCATCCGGTCACTCAGTCCGAATCGGTCCAAAAGTTCACGCGCCCGATCGGCGGCGCCCGTTGTTCCTTTCAGGCCCAAAACCGGCGTCATGGCGTTTTCCAGCGCGTTCAGATAGGGGATCAGGTGAAACTGTTGGAAGACGAAACCAATGGCGCTGGCGCGCAGGGCCGCGCGGTCTTCCCGGTTCAAGGCATAGGGATCGCGGCCAATGATTTCCACGCGACCCGCGGTGGGGCGCAACAGTCCGCCTAATGTCATCAACAGCGTCGTCTTTCCGCATCCGCTGGGGCCAACGGCCACGGCGAAGGTTCCCGGTTGGATGGCGAAGGATACGGCATCCAACGCTGTCACGGTTCCTTCGGGACGGGCGTATTGCCGGGTGAGATTGTCGACAAGAATGGTCATCCCCTAGGCCTCCATCAGGTCCGTTTGAATTGTTTATCCAGCTCCTCACGGGAGAGCCGGATCATGGTCGGCCGTCCGTGCGGGCAGGTGTCCGGGTGGTCTGTGTCGAGGAGGTCGCCCAACAGAATTCGGATTTCCGGGACACTGAGGCGCTGATGGGCCTTGATGGACGCGTGACAGGCCATCCGGGCCGCCAGGCGCCGGTGAGGTGTGGCGTCACGCAGACCGCCCTGGTCCTCATCGTCCGACAATAAATCCTCGATCGCGCCCATGACATCCATATCGGGCAGACAGGCGGGCACGGAACGCACCACCCACGTCTGACCGCCAAAGTGTTCGGTTTCCAGACCCATTCGCCTGAGCAGGGGCAAAACCTCCTCAAGCCGTCCTTCGTCGCGGGCAGCCACGTCCACCGTGACCGGAATCAAAAGCGGTTGAATATCCAGCCGGTCGTTTTCCAACAGTCGGATAATCTTATTATAGTTAATCCGCTCATGGGCCGCATGTTGATCGACAATAACCAGATCGTCGCCCCACTGGACGAGGAGGTAACAATCGCCCACCTGTCCAAGGGGGACGGGGCGGTTGGAGCGATGGGCTTCCCAGGGATCGGCGAATGCAAGCGAAGGGCCGGTGGCCGGCTCGACTGGAGGGGATTCGGCTCGGTCATCGTCCGGTTCGGGCGTGGGCTGGTCGCTTGAGCGAACGGGCGGCGAGGAGGATTCGATGGGCGGACGTTTCTTTTGAGGAGCGTCACCGGGCAGGGGCGCGTCTGAGAAGCGGCGAAAGGGCAGGGCGTCGGCGCCGAATCCCAATTGCTCGGCCCGTTTGGCGAAGGGATAAGGGGAGACAGGGGGCGCGTCGGCGCTCGCGTCACTCGATCCGGACAGATCGACCGACGGCATCAGGTCCGCTCCCCGCAACGCTTCCACCACGGCGCGATTCAACACGCCCGTCACTTTGCTCTCTTCCTTAAAACGGACTTCCTCTTTCGTCGGGTGGACATTAACATCCACTTCGTCCGGGGGCACGTCGATGAACAGACACGCGGTGGGATAGCGGCCGTTCATCAGCAGACCATGATAGGCCTGCCCCAGGGCGTATCCCATGCTGCGATGGGAGACGGGCCGGCTGTTGACGAAGAAATATTGCCCCCGACGGTCCTTGCGGTTCGATTGTGGTTTCGTCGTATAACCGTAAACCCGGATGCCATGACGGTCGGCGTTGACCTTGACCAGATGCTCTTCGGCCAGATTGCCGAGCAAGTGGACCATGCGCGAGGCCAAGGGCTGGTCGGTGGGCAGTTCGATGTTTTTGCGTCCTTCACGGACGATGGTAAAGCCCAGATCGCCCCGGGCCAGCATCTGGCGCGTCAGCAGTTGCATGATGGCGTTCAGCTCCGCCGTGTCCGTTTTCAGGAACTTGCGTCGCGCCGGCGTGTTGTAAAACAGATCGCGCACGCGGACCGTCGTTCCGGCCGGACAGCCGATCGGCCCTTTGGCCACCATCCGCCCCCCCTCAATTCGAACCCGGAATCCGGCCACGGCGTCGGCGGGGCGGGTGATGATTTCCAGCCGCGAGACGGCGGCGATACTGGCCAGCGCCTCTCCGCGGAAACCACGCGTCGTGATATGGCCCAAGTCGTCCAGATCGCGAATCTTGCTCGTGGCGTGACGCTCCACGGCCAGCAAGGCATCCTCCGGCGCCATCCCCCCCCCGTCATCGATGACCGTGATATCCCGACATTCCCGACCGATTTCGACGCGGATTTTGGTCGAGCCTGCGTCAATAGCGTTTTCGACCGTTTCCTTCACAATGGACGCCGGCCGGACAATCACCTCGCCCGCCGCGATCTGGTTGATGAGAATTTCAGGCAGAACACGTATCATCGTCATGGTCGGCATGATGCCGAGCCCCGGACCCCGGGCGCAAGGGGATTTCACCCCTCATTCCACAGCCCTTTTAACATTCAAGAGAGTGCCCCATGTCCATATAAATGGACACAACAAATGATGAAAATGACGTCGAGGCGCGGCGCGATGGCTTCTTTTTCAAACGCCAGGGCGCGAAGACGCAAAGCCCCCTTGGACTCGGCCCCGCTGTCTTATCAGGCCCGCGTCCCAGAAACAAAACATCCGTCAAGCCCCGATAGGGGTGGCACATAATAGCCCTGGGTCTGAGGAAGCGCAACTGAGGCGCCGGCGCGATTTTTGCGGCGAAGCAAGCAAACAATCGTGACGGCGCCGACGGCCTACCCGGGACAAATCCATGGGCAAGATGCCAATGCCGCCTCCAGGCCTGATTCACATTTTCAAGAGAGTATCGATTATCCTAAATGCGGCTTTTGAGCGTTGATGGAGAGGCCTAACGCTTGTGTTCTCAGGCGTTGAGATAAAAACGTAGGCTCACCCGTCAGGTAAGTTGAGGCTTTTTCGCAAAGCATCAGAATACAATGGTTTGCGTCTATTCGCTACGAGCAACTGCCGGTTTTAGGTTGAATGGCTTTACTCCTTTTCGGGACCTTCGATTTTCAGGCAGACGGGACCCAGAAGACCCGAGAGGGGCGCGCCGCGATAGCGCGAAGGAATCGTTTGATAGTGATTGGAAAGGGTGTTGTACACAAGCGCTTCGAATGTGTTTTCCCCTTTTTTCAGGGCCTTTGTGACATCCAGGCGCCAGGGCGGAGCCACCCGGACGCCGATCGGCTGACCATTGACGTGGACCTCGGTGGTGGCGACGACCTGACCCAGGTCCAAGATCACTTTGCCGGTGGTCTGTTCCTCGTCCAGGTTCAGGCGCGCCCGGTATCGGACGCCGCCGGAATAATTGTGAAGAATTCCCATTTGTGACCAGTCGCCCAGCGACATTCGGCCGCCGATGCTTTCGATCCGGATGGGTTCCGGAATGACGGCGCCTCCGTGAAATCCGGCTCGTGGCAGAATGCGCAAGGCCACGACGGCCGCCGTTTCCACTGGCTTGACGGCTTCAAAGCGCCCGTCGCCGGCAGCGCGCATCGGCTCTCCGGCAATCCACGCTTCGACGTCGCCCACGGCTTTAACCTCAATGGCCGACGTGCCGGGAGCAGAAAGAAAACGAAACCATTCGGCCGTCCGGCGCCCCCCGTCGATATCGAAGGGGAGGACGCCGGGGTCCTCATGCCAACGCATGGCAAGGGCGGGGCGTTCCGTTGGATTCGGTTCGACCAAGCGCCGAAAGACAAAATGGCCGCGACCAGCGTGATCGTAACGGATGAGGGTTGGATTGGAACCGGCCTTGAGCGTGACGGGCTTTGACAGATCCTCCAGTCGCTGCCCGTTCACATAAACAACTGCCGGTGAAATCACAGGCGAGGTGTGGCTTTTGTCTGCCGGGGCGTTGCGGCTGTAGAGGATTTCTGCGTTGAGACGTTCCGACGCCATTGCCGACGTCCAAAGATAATAGCGCCCCCCGGGCAGTTCCTCTTCATAGCGTGTTTCATTCAGACCGCCCGTTGCTTTGCCCAGGCAAAGAAAATCATCCGTCACGACGCCCTTGAGACCATGATAGCCTTGGTGGCCCGGATCGCCTTCTTTGCCGAAGCGCCATGAAAAATCATAAGCCGACCATGACAAGGTCTGGCCCCCGGATGTAACCGATGTGGATGGACCCATTCGATCAAGCCGGGCTAGGTCGGCTTCCAGTTCATGGGTGTCCCATTCCTTGGGAATGGGCCCCAGCATGAGGAATTGGGGGCCGAAGCCATGCAATTTCGTTTCCCATCCGCTATCATCAAGCGCGGGCGACATTCCTTCGTTTGCCAGGTCGGGTGTTTCGCGCTTCCAGGCAAAGCGACGCGCTTCAATGCCGATGACCCTGTTCTCCGGCGTCACGGGCATTCGGAAATCACCATACCGATTGTCCATAGTCGGCGTAAACTGGACGTCCCAGATATCCGGGAGTTTGATTTCGCGAAGGGATTGCGGCTTTCTTTCCGGCGGGTTCACGTATGTCTTGTCCGGGGTGAAAACGACCACCTGGGCCTCGTAGGGCTCCAGAGGCAATGCCACCTGCGTTCCTGTTTCCGTGTGTCTTGTGACGCGCAGGGGTTGGACCGCCCCGGTCCAGGGATCCCATAATTCCACGGCGCCGCTGGCGCGGAATTCCACAGTGTCTCCCGGTTGGGCGTCCATGACCAGGTACACATCCCGTGGGCCGATTTTTCGATGCAATGTCCGAACGGTCCGATCAAGCCCCCTTGCGTCGGGCGTAAAAGATTTGCGAATCAAATCCACTGCCTGAGCGCTATCCTTCAATCGATGGCTCGGAGGGTACGCTTGTTCATTCATCATTTCCAGTCGGGCGTCGTTGCGTCCGGCCCGGTCAGAGGCGGATGGAAGCGAGCCGACCACTGCAACCACGCCGCCGGCTTCGGAAAACGCGGCGGCTTTTTCGATGCTCTGCCAACGAACCGCTTCCATGTTTGGAAACAGAAGGGCCTGATAGGAGGCGCTCGCCGCCGTGACGACGAGCCGGTTCCCAATGACCTCGGCCCGTGCCAATGAGTCATTATCGATGAATTCGAAATCGATGCCTGCCGCAAAAAGCCGCTCGGCAAGCTGAAAGGCTGTGGCGCAGGATTCATTTCCATTCATCTCGGCCTCATAAGGGGCGACAGGATAGACGATGGCCACATCGCAGGCGTGGGAGCCCTGACTCATGAGAAAGGATAACCGTTCGAAGTACTGCAAGAAGGCATCCATGTGATTCCAATAGGGCATACGGAAGTGATAACAGGGTGGGGCCCATTCCCAATGGGAACCGTAGGTCGTATAATACAGCCCATGGAGATTGAGCAGGGTGCAGCCGTACAGGTAGTTTTCGCGGGTGGCGAACATGAGCCGCTCAGGCGTCGCGTCCCAGCCCAAACTGTGATAGCCCTCAAGCCAGACGCGGGGGCGACCATACAGGTTGGCAATGGAGGACGAGACCTTGCCCTTGATCAGATCCGCATTTCCCCCGGGCGTGTCATGGCCGGGGGCCGAGTACCACCGGGTCGCCCGGAAATAATCGCCAAATTCATTAGGACTTCTGCCACGTCCACCACTGTCACAGGCGAAGATCATTCCTCTCGAGACATGCCACTCGTAGATGGGTTTGAAGTAGCGTTCCTCCATCAAACTCATACGGACATCCGCATAGTCCATTCGGATCTTTGGGGTTGCATCACCAACATCGGTCCACATGCCCGGGAGGACATCCAGCAAGTCGTAGCCCTTGCGCTGTTGAAACTCTTCGATGAAATCCGGATTCCAGGCGTACTTATCGACCCCGATATGCAGTTCATCATTGAAAAAATAGTTGAGGCCTTGCGAGGACTGGCCGGGATTGTGATCCTGAAATTGCTGAAAAAAACCGCGGATAATTGTCTGGCCACTGTCTTCCATGAGGGGGTTGAACGATCCCGGTTTCCTGCGGGCGCAGAACGTCCAGATTTCCCAGTCCCCCTCCGGAGCGGTCCACTGGATGATCCCTTCGCTGATGTATGGCGCCAGATCAAGGCCTCCCCGCTGAGGCTTCCCATCGATCCGTCGATAGGCCCTTGCGGCGAACTGGTCGGGCGCGCAGGGAATCGCGAGAATCTCGCCACCTCGCGCCGTCTGCCTTACGCCGATTTCGATCTGAATCGCATTGTTTTCCGGCTTATGATAGAAGAGTTGATAGAAGAGATTATGCGCTCCCCGTGGCCAGTCGATGGTATAGGTGCTGAGTCCGATCCCCATGCCTAATCGGGCGCACTCTTCGGATATTTTCGAATAAACATTCCACCATTCATCGGTGAAAAGGCGTGGTTCCGCCTGATCCGTGAGCCATCCGGGCGTATCGTAATGAGAATAGTTCACCTGAACGCCACTGATTCCCTTTTTGTGCAGATCTCTGACCTGATGGATCATGCGCTCCACATTCAGATCATCCCCCGTCCACCACCAGAAGGGGACCTGGCCATATCCGGGCGGCGGATTCTGGAATCCTGGCAATGGATCGAAACGGTCGTCGCGATGGGGATACCCCAGGGCGTTGACGGGTGGTGATTGACCCCTGGCCGAGTTGCTGAACTCGAGATCGCCACCCAGGCAAACCTCCTCTGGAAACAAGAGTAGCCCGATCAATAAAAGCCATCGAAAGGCGCAGGTCGTTTGCATTATCCATTTATCCTTTTTGAGGAGTCCGACAGAAGAATCTATTCTTTCGCGTTTGTTTCAGGGTCGCGTTGTAGCAATCCCATTTGGAGCCCATCGACAACGGATTGCGTCAGGCGATGGATCCCTTCATCTGATACGAGGAGTTCTTCATCGCCGGGATGAGAAATGAAACAAAATTCCACCAGAGCCGCTGGAAACCAGATGGACTCGCGGGTGACGAACAGATTATTGCGCACGAGTCCATAGTTTGGAATGTCCAGCGACTTCAGATTCGCGGCGAGTGACGCCGTCAGGGACTCGGCCAGCCATTGGGAGAGGCCGTGATAGTAATGGACGCTGGGCCCGCGGACGGACAAGGGATCCGTTGTGTCGGCGACGGCATTACAATGGAGACTCAGAAAGAGGTCCGCGTGGTTCTCCAGCGCTTCCTCGATTCGATCCTCCAGCGACACGGCCTTGTCCGTCCGTCGCCCCAGAGACACCGTCGCGCCCAACGCCTGAAGCCGTTTCTCCAAGGCGAGAGCCAGACGTAAATTCGCTTCCCGTTCCGCCAATCCTGTCGCTCCCAAGGCCCCATTGCTCGCGCCACCATGCCCCGGATCCAGCCAGATATGCAATCCCGCCATGTCGGCGCCACTTCCTGAAGGCGGCGCCGGACGCATTCGAATGCGCATTTCTCCGTTCGCGTGGGTCACATCGTATCCCCACAGAGGTTCTTTCAAAATGGCCCGCGCCGTCAGGACGTCCTCCTCTTCAAAGAAGCCGCACAACAGGTTCAGGCCCTGGGCGCGGCCACACCGTCATCCGTTACGAGCGATTTATCCTATCTGGTCTGTGGCGCCGAAAAATCGGGCCGTGTGTCCAACAAACAAAAGAAAGCCGAAAAACTCATCGCCGACGGCGCCGATCTGAAAATCCTGAACGAAGCGGAATTCCTTACCCTGCTCCAGCAGGGCGCCAAGGCCCCGCCACCCGAAAGCGATGGCAAAGGCGATGCGACCGTGCAATTGGAATTGTTCTGACCCGAAGGAACGTTTGGCTGACGGAAAAACAAAAAAGACCATCGTCCACGAATCACACGATGTTTATTCCCATTCGATCGTGGCCGGCGGTTTGCTGCTGATGTCGTACACCACTCGATTGATGCCTTTGACCTCATTGATGATGCGGCTGCTGATGCGAGCCAGGAGATCATGGGGAAGATCCACCCAGTCGGCCGTCATGCCATCCACACTTTGGACGGCGCGCAAGGCCACGGCATGTTCGTACGTGCGTTCGTCGCCCATGACGCCCACGGATTTAAACGTCAGCAAGACAGCAAAGGTCTGCCAGATCGTGTAGTAGAGATTGGCTTTCTTCATTTCTTCGACCACAATCCAGTCCGCCTTTCGGAGTAAATCCAGGCGTTCCGGGGTCACTTCGCCGATAATCCGCACCGCCAGCCCCGGTCCCGGAAAGGGCTGACGCCAGAGCAATTTGTCCGGGATACCGAGTTGCTCGCCCACTTCGCGCACTTCGTCTTTGAACAATTCCTTGAGTGGTTCAATAACCCGCCCCTCTTTGATCAATTCCAGGATTCGATTCACGCGGTTGTGATGGGTCTTGATCGTGGCGGAGGGCCCTTTCGTCGAAACGGACTCGATGACGTCCGGGTAAAGCGTGCCCTGGGCCAGATAGTCCTTTTCGCCGAAGTCCTGGAAAAAGACATCGACAAACTCCTTGCCGATCCGACGGCGTTTTTCTTCCGGATCCTCCACGCCCCGGAGTTGGTTGAGGAATCGCTCGCTGGCATCGACGTAGTTGAGCGGAACGCCGATTTCCTTAAAATCCCGCTGGACCGATGGGCCTTCATTGCGGCGCATCACACCGTTGTCGATAAAAACGCAATGGAGTTGATCGCCCAACGCGCGATGCAGCAGGACGGACAGAACGGTCGAATCCACGCCCCCGCTGGCGCCGCACAAGACATGGCGCGGGCCGACCTGTTCGCGGATATCCTCAATGGTGCGATCAATGAACGAATCAATCTTCCAGTCTCGGGGATCGTCACAAATGTCAAAGGCGAAATTCTCCAGAATCTGATGTCCGAAGACGGTATGATGGACCTCGGGATGGAATTGAAGCCCATAAATCCGCCGGCCATGGTGGCCAATGGCGCAGTGTTCGGAATTAGCCGTATGCGCCAGATTGACAAAACCGTCGGGCAAGCGGGTCACGCGGTCATTGTGACTCATCCATACCTGCGAATCATTCTCGACGGCTTTGAAGAGGTCCGAGCTGTCATCGACCTGTAACCGGGCTTGCCCGTATTCGCGCCGGTCGCTGGACTCAACGGTTCCACCCATGGCCAAGGTAATCATCTGGAGACCGTAACAAATACCCAGGATTGGCCGATCCACCCGCTGGAAGAAATCGTCGGACAACCGCGGCGCATTTTCGGCATAAACACTGGCCGGTCCGCCCGATAGAATCACGCCCGAAGGATTGTGGCTCAGGATTTCGTCGATCGGCGTGTTATAGGGCACGATCTGGGAATAGACTTTGAGTTGGCGGATCTTACGCGCAATCAACTGTGTGTATTGCGAACCGAAATCCAGAACGATAATCATAACACGCTTCCAATCGAGGGCGCCTTCGCTGGCGCCGGATTACATAGTGAACGGTGACGCGGGGACGGGACCGCGCCAAAAAAGAGGAAAATACGGGCCGCACGGGCAAAGTCAAGGGATAAATTCGAGCCAAACCATTCCGGTTTGGCTCGAATAAAGACGGCATTACGCAATCATTCTGTGCCCGGCCACAGGGAATCCGATTCAAATAACCTGGGAATCCATGCCACACAATTGACCGAACTCCCTTAATTGCGAGCCATAATCGCCATAAAAGAATAACTGATGAAATCCGGGGAACGAGAGGACATTCTGATCGCCGTCAAACGTCACTCGAACGGAAACCACACACCCGCCAGATGGCGGAACATCAATGTTGTCCGTCACGGTTCCGGTGGAAATCAACAGCGTGGCGCGGGGATTGTCACCGCCGGCGGGGAGCACATCCAGACAGGTCACCCGCTTCCCCACCTCCCATAGTGTTCGCGGCACGGCGTCGCGCATCCCGTGATGGTGGATCAAATCATACGGCTCCGGTTTCTGACCATAGCCGTTCAGCAACGTGGGACACGAACAATGCGCCCCGATCAGGGAGCAATGTTTGGTATCGGCCACGGGATCCTGTTGGAAACCCGGACGATCAAACAGGCTCTGAACAATCACATGGGAAGCGACGGCGCCCGGATCGGCTTCGCAAGCCGCCGGAATGCCATCATCGTTCATTCGGGACCACGCGATACAGGGCAGGCTGACCTTTGTCTGACCCAGGGCGCCCAGACAATCCATCGTGATGGCGTCGCCTTCTTCTGCGGCCAATATTTCGCTCGCCACAAAATAACTTTTCACGCCGTTCAGGGCATCCTGACGACTGGCGCCCCAGCGCTTTCGGGCGTTAGCATAATACTCGTTGGCCAGGGCGATCATCTCGGGCGATTCTCCCATGGCGTTATATTTATCCAAAAACGTCCGGGCCGGCACATTGCGCATGGTTATGCCGACACCTGCAATTGCCGACTCGCCATGCTGATTCCCTCTCAGCGCCACACAACGCGTCCGCAACATCTTGCTCCGCGCCGCCAACATTTTCATCCCATATGCGGCCTGAGAAAAGTCGTCGGTGGAATACATAACAAGTCCAGGTCGTTCCGCCAGATTGATGGTATTCGTTGTAAAGGAAGAGCCCAGAGGCGAAAAGGCAATCGTCGGGATGCCGGACTTGGACGCCGCATTGACCGTGGGCCAGGCATGTTCCTGTCGATCCAGGAGCAACACGACCAGACCGTCCACCTGTTCCTCCTGGGCGGCCTGAATCCACGCATTGGATTCTTCCAGACTGTGTAAAGCCGTTTCCTGAAGGTCGAGTGTGATATTCAATTTGCGCGCGGCGGCCTGAATGGATTCGGTATAGCGGGCCTGCGCGGCCTGGCCGTCATACACCTGTCCCGGCCAGCGCATCCCGTACTCACCGGCCCGGCGCACGAAGGCGGCCTTGATCGTGGGCGTGTGTTTCGAAGCCGGCCCACACGACCGAATGCGCGCATAGGCCGGCGCGGAACCACCCATCAGTGTCGAACAGCCCCCCAACAAAGAGGCGCCTCCCATCAGCAGCGCGGACTGGGACAGAAAAACGCGACGCGTCTTCCCATCCGTTTTTTTCAATGAATCATTATCGTTTGAACCCCTGCGAGCGGTCATTGCCGAACCTCCATCTTTGTTTAATCTGATCGTATTTCTACTTCTACCTTCAAAGACAGAGGGTCTCAACCGTAAAATTCTGTCCTTTCCGAATCGGTGAACGGAACAGGATGCCTTCCTCCTCCACCCGACCTCAGTAAACGTACCACCCTGAACGGGCAGGCTTGGGCAGGGGCGCGGGCTGGACCCCGGGTGTGGGATCGGCGGCGATCCAGGCCGACGGATTCATGCCGGAGAACATCGACTCAATTCGCCGAAGGGCCTGACCGCTCCCGTCGGCCTCCAAGGGCCAGGGCGTCCGATCAAAATAATAGACTTCATCCACGATCACCCGGACCGGCGGATCGCCAACGAGATCGGGCTCAATCGGTTTTTCCAACGCGATGCGTTCGCCCTGATTGGAGCAGACTCCCCGGAAAGGGCCATACAGGGGCGCGCTGACGGCGGCGGCTCCATAGACGCTCTGGAATTCGCTCCGCGCCGCGGCGTCGGCAGGATCAAAACCCAGGACCAGCAGGTATTCCCCCGCTCCCAGGCTCGCCCCGACCGGGAACTCATATTCCACGCCCCCATTGAGCCGCCAGGTCATCAATCCATCGGAAAGGGATACAGCCTGGCTTGTGGGATTGAATATCTCGATATACTCCAGAACCGAATCACTGGTGGGATACGTGGCCGAGGGCAAGGGATGGTACATTAATTCCGAAATCATCAAAGCGGCCGCGGGCAGGGCGTTTGCGCCGTCGCGGGTCGGCGTCATGACGCCCCACCAGGGCGCGCCGTCTCCATACCGCCCCAAGGCGATGTCGTTCTCCTGCCCTTTGAGTCGAACCGAATCAACCACGCGGTCGCTCGCGTCCCCGGGCAGGTGGGACAGGAAAATGTCTTCGCCGGCTTTGTTGAGTCCAAAGCCGCTGGTGATCGGATTATGGAACCCTGTCATTTCGTCAAAAGACACCCAGGCGCCGGCCGCAACCGTCGTTTCAGGGATAGCCCACTTGCGCAGGTCATCGCCGTCATCGCTCAAATAATAATTCCGCAGCGTCACCGTTTGATCCGACGGATTGAACAGTTCGATCCAGTCATTGGAGTCATAGGGGGGCGCGTCCACATCGGTATGCGTGGAGACTTCGTTCAGGACCACGCTGACGGGGGCGACCGGCTCATCGGCGCCGGGCGAACCGTGAACATAGACACTGTCCCGCCAGTTGGGGCCATAATCCAAAGCGCCCTGGCTCGCCAAGGGCCACGCGGAAGGCGCCGCGACCATTGAGTGTCCCGTTCCATCCGCCGCCAGCGGCCAGCCGCGGCCATCGCTGAACGTGACGCTGACGACACGGGAGGTTCCCGAATCCAACCGGACGGTCTCGCCGCTGTTTGACAAAGATCCGTCATACTGGCCCACCACCGGCAGATCCATTCCGTATCGGGATTCAAAGGCGGCCTGATTTGAAACCAGCAGCATATAGGCGCCGGCTTCCAGGATCGTGCCCAAGGGGAACGTATAGACAATCCCATCACTGAACGTCAGCCCCGACAAGTTCAATGCCAGCTCGCCGATATTTTTGAGCTCGATGAATTCGTATTCATCATTATTATAGACGCTCCCCAAGGGGCCGTCGGCGGGATTGAACATCAATTCCGTAATGACCAGATCGTCAAAAACGGAACCGACCGAATAGGTCGCTTCGTTGAGAGCGCTCCATTGGCCATCCACCAGGACGCGGGACTGGAGATGGATGCTTTCATCCAATACAATCGGTCCCGTGTACTCCTGCGCCGATTCGGACGGCATGTTGCCAATCCGATCCCCCTTAATGCCTTCGAGCGCAACCGTGATCAGGAAATCGGAACTGCTGGGCTTGTTGTTCATGCCCTGGATGGCCAGAAGATTGGTCCCCACCTGGAGACGATCGATATAGTTGGAGATATCGAATGTGGTGGGCGTGACCGCGAGGGAATCGCTCCGCGCGGCCAGAGCCGCCGAATCCCAGCGCATCAACTCCGGCGCATAGCCATCGGCAACGCGCAAGCCATTGAGCATGGCAAAAAAACCGTCGTCGAATCGAATCTTGAGTTGAAGCGACCGCAAACCGTCGATATCTTCCGCTGTCAAGTCAAAGGGAATCCGAATCCAGCACGCCGTATTGACATTATAGAGTTGATCCTTTATATCGATATTGAAAAAGGGGAGATAGTTTGTGTCAAAGTCGTACCCCACTCCGCCCGTTCCCTGGATCCAACCGGAATCATCAAAGGCTAAGTCCGAGAACCAGGCATTGTTTGTGCCGGTGGGCACATGGACGCGCTTGGTCGCGGCTTCGCTCAAAAAAGGAATCACATCCACATCCGTCGTGGATTGATAATACCATACACGGGGATCCGAGCCGTCCGTCGTGTAATAAATCGTCCCGACGCCGCCGGGATTGGCTATCGTCACGGTGGCGCCGGGCTCACCCATCGCGCCGCCGTGGGGCGTGAAGACCGGCGCATCGTGGCCGGGATATAAATCACTGCTCCGCAGCTGATTCAAGAAGACGCCGGGGCGGTTCGGCAGGTACTGAGTCAGGATGCGGGACATCTCCGGGAGCCAGAAATCGTCCCGTGTGTACAGTTCATAGGGACCGGAACTCCAGGGATGGACATCCCGTCGATAATCGCCCCATCGAGCCGATTCGCCCAGGATGGCCACTCCGATGGTGTCTCGCAACTCCGTCCAGATTTCCAGCATTCGCTCCGGCGTCAAGGCGCCGCTATTGAATAAATGGCGATGGGCATGATCCGCCACCAGCAGGCGGAAATCCGGGTTCTGGCGCAGCTGGGCCGTGATCCTCGACGGCCGACCGTTTTGATTAACGCCGATGCGGTTGTCATTCAGTCCTTCCAGCGTTCGCTCCGAGTCCCAGGTGAAAAACTTGTAGCCGGCCCCTTCAATTCGCCGCCGCGCCGCGTACCAGTTGTGATCGTCCCAATCCCAGTTGCCGCCGAACCACTCGACCAGCATGAAGTCGGCGAGATTGGGGATATCCACATACTGCGACAGGGCCACATAACCAGCGGGCTCCGTTACGCCCCCATTGGCGATCGTCATCGCCGTATTCCAGGCCACCGTGTCTCCATCGACCGCCACGGCGGAATTGAGGGCGTCCCACTCTTCCTTCTCCCCGCCATAGTAAGCCGCAGCGAAGGAGGCCTGGGGACGCTCCACCATGTTATACAATCCCCAATACAGGCCGTTGACATACAGATGCGCCATCCGACCATGTGAAGCGACCTGTCCCATTTCCAATTGAAGACGCCGGATGAATTCATCGGTGATGTACGTGGAACGGGGGCGCTGGTCTCCGGACCAATGGTTCCAGGAATTATTGAATCCGGCGCGCAGAATCAAGGTATCGAAAGCGTCGTTGGCCTCGCGCCCGAACATGGAATGATCCAATTTAGTGGGGCCGTAGATGCCTTTGAAGAGCAAACGGAAGGAATGCTTCGGGCATTTTTCGGGCTGCCGACTGGCCCCGCCCTGTATGCGAAGCCCGCAATTGATTTGCAGTTCGTCTTTCCCTTGTGGATCAATCATCTCAAAGGACGTCGGGCGTTCCCACAACTCGCCTTCCTGCGTCGTATTCATATAGATGCCACTGGTCGCCGGATTGGTTCCGGGGGCGAACAGGTAGTCCCGATCCGTCACGATCGACATGGAGGGAATGGCCAGCAGCGCCTCCTCCATCTGAGCGCTGTAGGCGGCGTTGTTGACAATGTCCGGGTCCATATCATAATCGCCCGGATAACCGCCGCCCCATACGTCGGGATATGCGCTCGGTCGCGTCTGGGTCAAAACCTGCGCAGGGAAAATGTATGTCTGCGTGTCCACATCCGAGGAGCGCCACCCGGTCTTGACCGCCACAGCGCGCAGGCAGGTCGTCCCGTCAATGGTGACCGGGCCGGAATAAACAGGGCTCGCGTCCGAAGGCGTGCTGGCGTCTAACGTGTAGTGAATCACCGCCCCTTCCGTCTGGCAGGTAATTTCCACGGTAAACGGGGCGTTGAAAAAGCCGCGATCGACGGAGAACTTGGTGTCCCCCACGACGCCCAGATAGCCGCCCGTATTAGGGGCATTGGGGCTGGGCGGCGCGAAGTAGCGGAAATCGGCAGCGCCATCGGTGGACCGCCCATAGGAAAGATCGCTCCATTGCTCACCATACACAATGCTGTCCACAATCGTTTGACCATCCGCCTGAAACAGAGCCACTGCGCCGCCGGCGCTGGCGAGTCCGAATCCGGCATGGAGCAGCCCCTCCCAGACCTCATTATCGGCCCAGATAATCAGATAGCCGCCAGCGGCAAGGGTGGTCTGACTGGCCTGGCCCGTCGGAAACTGGTAGCGCATCGGTTCCGAAAGAGTATCCGTCAGAAACATCCCCGCCAGGTCCACAGCGGTGTCGCCGGCATTATATAACTCGATCCAATCGTCATAGTCTCCCTGTCCGTCCATCAGCCCACTACGGTTTGACGCCAGGATTTCATTAATATAAACCTGACCAACCGCCCCATTCGCGATCATCCACACCAGCAAAATCAGACCGAATCGTCTCATTCGACAACGGAGGTGAAACCTTGGCGCCTTGTTCATTCCCGCGCTCCTTAAATGGCATCTCCACTGGCGCCCTGCGCCGGCAAAGAGGATTCGCACACTTTCTTAACATTATATGCCGGAATTGCGGAAGTGTCTAACGACAAATTCACAGGATTGAGGTGAGAAACAATGATCCGGCGCCCAGGGAGAAGACGCCGGCTGTCAAGCAGACGCTTCCAGCCACTCCAGTGGAATCCCGCTCCCGCTGATGGGTTGATCGATTATTTCCAATTGGACGAAGTAAACCTCAAACGGAATGCCAGGGCCTTAAATTAAAAGGAGGCGCCGGCGCAATGGTTGCCGCATCACGCGCAATCAATCGTGCCGGCGCCGTCGTCCACCCGATCACAGCCACAGATGGTCACTGCGCTGCAATGCAATACACATTCTCGAGTCCCTTCAGGATCAACTGATCGCCTACAATTGCGGGCGAGGCGTCGAAGGCGTCATCCAGCGTATTGGTGGCGATCACCTCGAAGGTATCCGCGCTCTTGAGCACCTGGGTCACGCCATTGCGGCCGGCGACATACACGCGATCACCCACGCCAACCGGCGAAGCGTAAAGGCCTTTGAGCCCTTCCAACCGTTGACGCGAGAACAATTCCTTGCCCGTGTCGGCTTCATAACAGGACAACTCGGCATCATTCGTCGAGCCAAAATACAGACGCCGGCCCAGCAGCAGAGGGGATGGCACATAGGGAGTGTAGCGGTCCACCTGCCATTTGACAGCGTCGGAGCCGGTCAGATCCCCGGTCCGGCCCAATTCGATGGCCAGGAGGGCGCTGCCCCGGAAGCCGCTGGCGCAAAAAACCATGCCAAAACCGAGAACCGGCGATGGAACCACATTCTCCGTCATTCCGCCACATTCCCAAACGACCTCACCCGTCTGGGCATCATAACCGCGAATGCGTTTGTTCCCATTCACGATCACCTGCAAACGACCATTCACCTCGATGGGAACCGGCGTGCCCCAGGATGTGCCTTCATCCCGGTCCTTTTCCCACAAGGGCTGACCCGTATCCTTGTGAAAGGCAAAAATCTTTGAGGGGCCTTCATGATCGGCTACGACAATCACCGCCTCTCCGGCCAGATTCGCTGACGATCCTTCGCCAAACCCGGCCCGCGTCACGAGTTTCGGCAACTCCCGACTCCAGAGAATCTCTCCCTTCATATTAAGACAAAATAAACCGCGTGAGCCGAAATTGGCCCAGATTTTCTCGCCATCAGTCACCGGCGAATACGACGCGAAACCATGATCGGGATGATGCCCTTCGTGAGGCATAACCTCCGCGACGGACCGACTCCAGTTGGTGGAGCCGTCCTTCAGGCGGATGCTGACCACCCGGAAATCCTGGATATTCTTCGGCGCCCGGCTCATACGGAATCCACCACGACCGCCACTTTCACTGGCAGCGGACGCGCTTTCCTCGGGCGCCCGTCCCGTGTCGATGGCGGTCTGGAACACAATCTGATCCCCCCAGATGATGGGGGAGGATGTGCTCAGGCCCGGGACGTCCACTTTCCACCGGATGTTTTCCGTTTCGCTCCAGGTCGTCGGTGGATTTCCCTGCACAGCGATACCGCTCATGTTCGGCCCGCGCCAGGTGGGCCAATTCGCATCGCTGGCGCTGGCCGCCCGAGCGGATTCCGTCATCAATGCCATGCAGGCAATGACACCCATCTCGATCAGTCGTTTCATCTCATTTCTCCTTTACAAATCGTCTGGCGCCCGCCGGAACAGCGGGATAAAAAATTCATCTTAATCAAAACGGCGGGGAAGAACCGTTCGTTCCTCCCTGCCGTTCATTGAACCCTGTATGCTGCCTGTCAGACCGTCAGGTCTTCCAGTTCCCAGCCTTTTCGGAAGGCGGGTTTGACGAACGCATTGGCCGCGTCGTTGTTAGTGAACCGCAAATTCGGCCCATCCCACAAGAGTTTTTGATTCGGAAAACGCCAACTGATCGCCCCCAACAGCATCCATTCGGTATAGGGGCCGGAAATGCTGAAATTCGAGCACGGCTCGTCGCCGCCTTTTAAGGCTTCGATCCAGTTCTGGTAATGGCCCGGCGACCGCTTCAGGACCTCCGGTGGCTTCTTATAGCCCTCCATGGCGGTTTCGGGAATCAAACGGACGCTCTCCCCGCGGCCACCCGTTCCCATGAATCCCTTTGTGCCGACAAAGATCTCATTATGACCCTTGATATCCTCTTTGGTCAGACCTTCGGGCGGCGTAAACTGATTGGCCATCTCGCCTTCATACCAGTAAAGCGTCATGGGCGGCATTTCGCCGGCCGGGACAAACTTGTTCGGGCGTTTGGGAAATTCCAGTTTACAGGCATAATGGGGGTAGGTCACGGGATTGGCGCCCTTGACTTCGATGCACTCCACGCTCGTGGGGCTGCCAAGTTGAAGCGCCCAGTTGGCCGGCCCCAGAATATGAATGCCCCAGTCGCCAATCATCATCGTGCCATATTCCAGGAAGCCGCGCCAATTGATGGGATGAATCTTGGAACTATAGGGGTGCATGGCCGCCCGTCCGGTCCACAGATCCCAATCCACGTGAGCGGGGATCTCTTCCTTGTCCGGCCAGGCGGTAATCCCACGCGAAAAGCCGCCGCCGTGCATGGCATGGACTTCGGTGATGTCGCCCAGCCGACCGTCCCAGATATTCTCACAAGCGATGCGCGTAGCCACAGAGGAGTAGCCCTGGTTTCCCATCTGCGTGGGGACTTTGTACTTGGCCGCCGCCCTGGCCAGAAGGCGCGCCTCCCAAACGCTCTGGGTCAGGGGCTTCTGACAATAGACGCCCAGGCCTCGCTCCATGGCGCGGAAGGAAACCGACGCGTGCATGTGGTCGGGAATCGTGACGGTGACACCATCAAGATTCTTGGATTCTTTGTCCAGCATCTCCCGGAAGTCGCGATAGAGTTTAGCCTTCGGATACTTCTCAGCCGCCTTGTCCAGGTGATTTTTGTCCACATCACACAAGGCGTAGATGTTTTCACTGCTGACGCTGTTGACATCATGGGCGCCTTGCATCCCGCCCACGCCGACACAGCCGAGGTTGGCCTTGTCGTTCGGCGCCAGTTCGCCCGTGCCGGGCAGGACGTGGCGCGGGACAAT
>JADFCT010000110.1 GCA_017161665.1 Candidatus Sumerlaeota bacterium | reverse complement strand
GTCCGATACCTCGGCAATGCGGCCATGTCCTTTTTAACAAAAATCGCCTCCGGCTACTGGCATGTGGCCGACTCGCAATGTGGCTACACGGCGATCAATCGCCGGGCGCTCAAACTGATTGATTGGCGTCAGATGTACAAACGCTACGGACAGCCCAACGATCTGCTGGTGCGGCTGAATATCCTGAATCTGCGCGTGTGCGATGTGATGGTGGAGCCGATTTATGGCATCGGCGAACAATCGGGCATCAAGCCCTTCCGGATGATTCCCCGACTGTCAAAACTTCTGTTGCGGCTCTTTATGTATCGCATGTTGAACAAGTATGTCATTCGCGATACGCACCCGCTGGTTTTGTTTTACGCCCTGGGAGGGATATTGACCGTGCCGGGCGTACTGCTGGGCCTTTTTCTGGTATTCTGGCGCCTGGTCCAGGGGCCCGACACCGTGGCCATGACCAGCGCATTGTTCGCCGTCTTCCTCTCCGTCATGGGAACCCAGTCCCTCCTCTTTGCCATGCTCTTCGACATGGAAGCCAACCGGGATTTGAAGGGATGAGACAAATCGGTCCATCGGTCAAGGGATGATGAAATGAAAAACGTTCTGGTTTTGGCATCAACGTTTTTGCGGTGGGAGCACGACACCCTCCACAGTTTTGTTTATGAATTAAGCCGACGGATATCGCCGGACTACAAGATTTTTGTCCTGGCGCCCTGGGTCCCAGGGGCAAAACGCCGTGAAGAACTGGGGGGAATCTCGATTCGGCGATTTAGGTATTGGTTTAATACGCCCAATTTATTGGCCGATGGCAATGCCATTATGCTGAACCTTCGTCAAAACCCGTTTTTGTGGATTCAGGTTCCTCTTTTCATGCTGGCGCAAATTGGACAGGCTGGGTGGATGATTCGACGCGACAAGATTTCCATGATACACGCGCACTGGATTATTCCACAAGGCTTTTGCGCCCTCATGGCGCGCTATCTGGCCTTCCGTACGGCTCACTCGACGCCCATTATCTGTACGAGCCACGGAACGGATATCTTTGGACTTCAATACTTGAACGGCTTGAAACGGTTTATCTGGAATCGAATGAAAGGACTGACGGTTGTCAGTCATGCGATTAAGGACGAAATCCGCCGCATTGGCGCGCGCGAGTCCATGGCGCTGGAAGTAATCCCAATGGGAGTGGATACCGAGCGGTTTTCACCGGAAAAGCGCAATCCGAAAATTCGCGAACAATATAAGATGAACGGGCCTTTTCTTCTCTATGTTGGGCGTTTTAGCAATCAAAAAGGAGTTAACTATTTGCTTGAAGCGATGCCTGCCATATTGAGCGAAGCGCCCGATGCGACACTCCTCCTGGTGGGCGGTGGACAGGAAGAAAAGAATCTGAAGGCGCTGACCCGGTCACTGCGGCTTTCCAGTGAACACGTCGTGTTCGCCGGGCCCATGCAAAATGAAAGACTCCCGGAACTTTATGCCACGGCGGATCTGTTTATCGGCCCCTCAATCCAAACGGAAACCGGCGATCGCGAAGGATGTGGGATCACATTCATCGAAGCCATGGCCTGCGCCACACCGGTGATTGCAACCGACTTGCCCAATTTCAAAGACTATATCGTCGATGGCGAAAACGGATATATCGTTCCGCAGAAAGACCCCAAAGCCATTGCGGAAAAGGTCAAAGACATCTTATCCTCGCCACAGAGCGACGTCGGTCGCAAGGGCCGGGAATTTGTGGTACAAAATTATGATTGGGATTCCATCGTCAGGCGATATAACCAGTTTTACGACCGCATGTCAGGAAAGGAATCGAAAAAATGACCCTTCGCTCAACGGCGGGCAGCATCGTCCGAAGAATTCCTTTGTTGCGGACCTGGGGAATGAAACTATACGTGCATTGGGCCAAAAACGCATTTAAGAGTTCCGAGGACTACTGGGTTAAACGATACCGTAACAATGGCGATTCTGGATGGGGGTCCTATGGGCCCCTGGCGAAATTCAAGGCGCAGATTCTCAATGATTTTGTATCGCAACATTCCATTACTTCGGTTATTGAATACGGTTGTGGCGATGGGAATCAGCTGAAATTGGCCCAATATACCCAATACATTGGATTTGATGTCAGCCCCCAAGCTGTTGCGCGATGCCGTTCCCTGTTTGCCGACGATTCAACAAAAACGTTTTTATTGGTTGGGGACTATCGGGGGGAAACGGCGGAATTAACCATTTCCCTTGATGTGGTCTATCATTTGGTCGAAGATGCCGTTTTTGAAGAGTACATGACGCGATTGTTTCAATCGGCGTTGCGGTACGTGATTGTTTATTCCAGTAATACGGATGAACAAAGCGATATCCAGGGACCCCATGTTCGGCACCGACATTTTACACAATGGGTGGAGTCCAACATCACCGGCTGGACGTTGCAACAGCAAATTCCAAACCAATATCATTTGTCCGATTTTCCGGGGAAAGGGTCCCTGGCCGACTTCTATATCTGGAAAAAATCACACTAGAGGATGACATTCCATGACTACGGACTACGAATATCAATATGACTTTTCGGAAATGCATCCGGAATTATATAATCTGGAAGCTCGCCAGAAGAAAGCGAATAAGATTGTGGCCGTGTTGAGCGATTGCCTGGATGGCAAGACACAGGACCTGAACCTTTTGGATGTGGGCAGTTCCACCGGAATTATGACCTCGCTCATCAGCAAAAGTTTTAAGTCGGGGTTGGGCATTGATATTGACGAATCCGCCGTCAAACATGCGAAAGAAACCTTTGGTTCCGACACGCTGGACTTCGCGGTTCAAGATTCCATGAATATGAATATCGAAGACAATTCCATCGATGTGATTACTTGCAGTCAGGTCTATGAACATGTGCCCGACGCCTTCCGCCTCGTAGCCGAGATCCATCGCGTGTTAAAGCCGGGAGGCGTATGCTATTTCGCCGCGGGAAATCGGTTTGTTCTCATCGAACAACACTACCGACTTCCTCTGCTGGCTGCGATTCCCAAGTGGATGGCCCATCGCTATATTCGACTGATGGGGAAAGCGGATTACTACTACGAGACGCACTTTTCCTATTGGAAATTAAAGCGACTGGTTGCCGATTTTGAAGTGATCGACTATACGGAACGAATTGTCCGGGATCCGGTTACGTTCCATGCCGACGACATGATTCCGCCCGGTTCCAGAACGCAAAAGACGGCTCTGTTCCTGACAAAATTCGCCTATTGGCTGTTTCCAACTTACATCTGGGTGCTGAAGAAAAAAGGCTGAATGCGTTCCAACAGGCTGACCCTCTTGCTTCTCGGCAATTAATTCTGATAAGCAGGGGGGACGCCTCTGTGGGACTCCGTATTCCATTGAGCCCAAGCGATAACCGTTCCCCCCCCGGTCCTTTCCGAGGCCTTTCATGAAAAAAACAACCGTCAACCTGTTACTCATACTGGTTATCGCCTGTATTCTCGCATTTTTTCTGGCCAAGCCCGGCTTGTTCGTTAATCTCAAGGAATTGTCCATCCCGGACCTCATTTTTCTTTTGGCTTTGGGCGGCTTTTCACTCTTTCCACTGGCTTACCAGTTTCGATACCTTGTTCTGGTTTTCAATGTGATTCTGCCTTTTAGAGAATGGTTTGGACTGACCGTCGCCAACGCCATGTATAATTATTTGTCGCCAGCTCGGGGAGGGATGGTTGCGCGTGCGTTTTTCCTCAAAAGGAAATATAATTTTCCTTTGACGGAATACGGAGCCCTGCTCATGGGCTTGTTCTGGTTCAGCTTTCTGGTCAGTTCTCTTTTGGCGCTTATCTTGGGGATTTTATGCTATTCGCCAGAAAACAAAATGAGTGCGCTCATTATTGTGGCATCGATTTCTATTCTCGTTGGCACCATAGCCATCGGCGTTGCTGGTCTCTGGTTCGATTTGTCGAAAATTCCAATTCCAATCACTCGACTTCGTACAATTCTCGGCACATTTTCTCGAGGGCTGAAAAAATTCCAAACAAATAAACGCCTGATTCCGCCAATTACCGGCTTCAGCCTGGCGTTGATCTTTGTTTATGCCCTTCGACTTTATTGGACCTATCGGGCGCTTGGCATTCCGCTTGATTTTGAAAAAGTCCTTTTGCTTCAAGCCTTTATTAATATCTCTGCGGTTATTTCCCTAACCCCTGGCAACTTTGGCATTCATGAAGGTATTGCCGGCGCCCTGGCCGGCTACCTTGGCATGTCGCCCGATCAAGCCCTCCTCGGTGTGCTCGTGGATCGCGCGATTACAATTATTGTCGTATTCATCGTCGGCTTTATTTATAGCAGGATTCTACTCCACAGCCTTGGTGGAGCCAAACCGCCCCCGAATGGGGCTCAGGTGAAGTAGACTTTAGTTTCGCCAATCCTCCGCATTGGACTCGACGAACAGTTCTATAAACCCGAAATGTTACGAAAAATAAATCCCTTGACCCCGTTCATAACACCACTGCATCATGAATTTATACAATTTCATTCATCGGTTACCGCCGTCAGGCGGTTGCCAGCCAGGGACTGCTGACACATGAAATCTGCTTCGAGTCATATCGTCCAATCCTCCAGGCGCCCGCTGCCCGGTTTTCTTCGATGGCCGGTCCGTTGGTTGCTCCTGATCTTTCTGCTCGTTGCCGCTGTTGGAGCGCGCCAGGCCTCTATTTGGATCGCCCAGTCACCCATTGATGTGGGGCTGGATCTGGTGGATGGAAAAGTCGATGGGCCACTGCCGGAACTGGCTTGGGGGGATCCGGATAAGGGAACAGAGAACCGCGTGGCCATGGTTCCGATTCCGGGACGTTTTTCGCCGAAGCAGGCCAGTTTCAAACTAACGGCCCTTGGGACGAAAAATCCCAATTCACGGAGCACCGAAGTCTGGATCCTGAACAGCGAAATCGCCATGGACCAGCCCGTCTCCATGACACCGGAGACGAGCTGGCGCCTAAAGAACAAGGCGTGGGGGAGTTTCATTAAAAGCAGGCAACCGGCCACATTCGTCTGGCAGGGGGCGCTGGCCGGGAACACTTTGCATTTGCGCACACATGATTGGTCGGGTTTGGCGCGCCTGGAGTTTGACGGAAAAAGTCAGGAACTGGATCTCTATTCGCCCCAGATGGGACAAAAACAAATAAAAATCACCGATGGTACTCTATCTCGTTTCCACGGCCAAATCCCCCGGGCCGCCCTCGCCGGTTTACGAATCAAACGACCACAAGGCGGCAATAAGGGAATTGCGCGCTTGTATATAGGAACATTGATTCCCACGATCTATTTTGCTAAAAGTCGCTATCCGGTTGATGCGAAGGGATTTATCAAAGAGCAATTTAGGCCTGCAATTCTGAAAGAGCATGTAGTGGTACCCTCAATATCGAAATTGGAGCAAGGCGGGAACCTGACGCGTGTGTTTTTGGTAGCCGTATTTTTTGTCCTTCAATGCCTGGTTCTTCTTGGGCTATGGATCGTCTTGTATCTGATTTATTGGTTCGTAACACAAACACCCGTTCAACGAACACTGGCTCCCGCTCGTTTGAGTTCTTTCATGATTTTCTTTCTTCCACCTTGGCTGCTGTGGATGTTTTATCTGGGCTGTAATTATCCAGCCACAATGACACCAGACTCCATCGATCAGTGGGTCCAGGCCCATACAATGAATATCAGCAATTCGCATCCAGCCTTGCATACATTGTTTATCCGTTTGTTTACCGTCGAATGGGGCAAACTGATGGCTTGGATCCTGGATCTACCTAAAGGGCCAAACATCTTCGATAATCCCTATACACCCGTTGCGATTCAATTAACCCTTTTCGCGTTTGCCCTTGCTTATATCTGCCACCTTGTTTGGCGGGCTGGCGTCCCATTTATTTTCCCGTTTCTAGCCATGCTCGGTTCGGCTCTTTCCGTTCGAAACAGTGTCATGGCTGTTTATATGATAAAGGATACACCGTATACGGCATTGGTCTATATTCTAACGGGAATGCTGTTCCATTATATCGTGGACAAATCCATCGCTCGATCCTGGTTGTACTGGATCGGTCTGGGTATTGTCGTGGCTCTCCTCCCCAATGTGCGACACAATGGGTTAATCATTTTCGCTGGCGTGTTGCCCATTCTGCCCCTCGTATTCTTCCGATCAAGGTACCGCTGCCTGCTGGCTATTACCGTCGCATGTTTGGTTCATTTCGGAACACACGAGGCTGTCTTTAAAATTGTCAAAGCGAATGAGGGGGTATTGAACGAATTCTGTACCTTTGAACTGTTTCATCTGACGGCTCAAGAAGTGCCTCTTCCTGAAGAAGAATTAGTTTTCCTGGACAAAGCCGCCGGATTCTATCGAAACGTCCAGCCCTATTCCGCATACAACCACAGGGATCTGGGCCGGTCACGGGATCTGAAATTCATTGCTGAAAACTTGAAACAATACTATGCGCTCTTGTTTCGTACATTTCAACGGTATCCCCTCATGCTCGCCTATCCCCGTTGGGCGCGCGGCACTTTTACGTTCTGGCCGCCTCGGGGGGATTATTGGATTTATACCTATAATACAGGGATTATGAAGACATCCCGTGTCCCATATCAAACCGAGCCTTTATTCCCAGATGCCGCTAAGAAGGTGAAAAAATACTTGAGTAAGACAGGGGTGAAAAGCAAACGCTGGCTCTACTACCGACCAGGCCTTGCCTTCTGGGCCATTGTCACAGGCTTCCTGTTATTGTTCGTTCGAATCTACGACTGGCGTTTGTTGATCGTTTTTTTGCCGGTTTTTCTCAATGGCTTGGGATTGCTCCTGGTTACGGCAGGTCCCGCTTGGCGCTATCATTTGCCTCAGACATTCTGTTGGGGGTTTTTCCTTTGTCTGCCTTTCCTCCCCAAGGATCCGTTGAAGGTTCGGGTTCCATTGTGGCGGAGGCTCTGGCTCTGGCTGGTTGACTGGCGGGCGCGACGGCGGGCGGCTCGTGTGGTCGTTGTCGAACCGGCCCCGGCCGGACAGCCCCTGCTGCCGTCCATCCCCCGCTCTGTTCCCGCTTTGGGGCTTTGGATGCGACGCTTCCATCGGCATGTCCATGACGCTGACGTGGGGGTGTTTCTTGTCGATGAATCCATATCCATCCCGCGCCGCGGACGTTTGGGGCGCAAACACATGCGCCGCTCAGCGGGAAGGCTTCGTCTGGGGCTGAGCGTTTTATCTGTGAAAGATTCGGCGCTCGCGCTCGGCCGTCATCGTCGCCAGATTGTGCGCCTGGCTGGCCGTCAACCGAATCAGATTCGCAAAGCCCTTGCTCCCGAAGGTCGGAACTGATCCAGGCCAGGCTCAGATCTTGATGGACTGTGCGCGGTGGACACCGGGGGGGCGCTTCGTATCATCGATGGTTTCGGAGGCGGTGAAGCGTTCGAGATGGAATCCCCGTTCTTTGAGGCTGGCTTTCAGTGATTCGCCCAGGGTATGGGCCGCCTCGCGCAGGGACGGGCCGACGCCGCCCAGATCCAGCGTGACGCGCCGGTTGCGAATGTGACAGTGAAAATGCAACGGCCCCGTATGGGTCAGGTCCACCGTCATGACAATGTTATAGGCCTTGTGGCTTTGTCCTTTCCGCCCGGTGGATTCGGAAGCGTAATGGATATGGGCCTGGGTGAGGCGTTCGTCAAGCCATAGGGGCAGCCAGAAACTCAAGGGCTGCCCCCCATCTAAGGCGCGGGCGTTTTGGGCTCGTTGCGCGTCGATCAGGTCGATGAGACGCGCGCTGCCACCGGCCAGACGCTGGAGCGCCGCCCGGTTGGTTGTCTCCCGCTGTTGAATTTCCTTGAACAATTCATGTTCCCATTGCCGGACTTCCTGATCGAGTTTCGTTAACAGGTTACGGGCCGGCGCCTGCCAGCGCCGCTGTGGCGCCTGTGCGAGCTTCCGGAGGACGGCGGTCAGTTGGTCGGCCACTTCTTCCGGCATCACCGGAAACGGAGACGTCGGACCGGATTGAGAGGTCCGCGCGCCTTTGCCGAAGGGCGAAAAGGACTGCGGCAGTCCACTTCGACGTCCGGCGTTCAGACCGATGAGGCCGAACAGGGCCTCAACCCATCCGGTGGGCATCCGCGGCGCCATGGCCCACGGGGCGCTGATCATCCGCGCTTCAAAGAGGAGCGGCATCCAGAAGGATCGCTCCAGCGCCGCCGGGCTCCGGCTCCATCCCTCCCATTGACTATTTTCACTGATGCGCCCCTGGAGGTGTTCCGCTGCCAGGCGCGTGATGGGGCTGTTGGATTGACTCAGGCCCTGAAGGGCTCGCGCCAGCCGCTGCGCCTGCTGCATGGGCGCCGTGTCCTTGTTGGCGCCGTCGGGGCTGCCAAGGGGCGCTTGGGCGGTCTTCAGCATTTGGGTCAGGGGCGTATCGACGGTCTTGCCCGACTGGGCCAGGGCTTTGAGCGCCATGATGAAATCCGCACGCGGATCAATGGAAAATCCCGTATCAGGAAGTGTCGGCGCCGGCGGCGCGCCAAAGATCTGTCGGGTGAGTCCCGCAAAAGCCTCCATGCTCCCCGCCGGCAGCGGCGCGGCAGACGAGCCGGAGGGGGCTTCGAAACCGAAAGCCGCCGCTGTGGCCAAACGCGGCGCGGCCAGAATCAATCGGAGCAGGAGTTCCGGCGTCACCACAGGCGAATCCATGGTCTGATTGACCAACCCTGGCGGGATGGACTCAATGGCCGGCGCCAGGGGATCGCGCGTCATGGCATAGAATAAAGGCGCCGAGCGCTGGACGGTTGATGGCGCCGGTTCCACAATCGGGGGGGGCGCCGCCTGTTCAGGTGTCGGCGCCGCGGGAGTTTGTCCGGATGGCGGCGCCGACGCGGTCGGCGCTCCCGTGCTCGGCGTTGGAGGGGCCGCCGGGGGAGGAGCGTTCATGATCCGCTGCAGGTTGGCGGTAAACTGGCCCAGCCCTGCCACCTCTGCCTGGGGAGGCGCTTGTGGCGCCGTTACGTTTGGCGGCGCCGCCGGTGTTGCTGGCGCCGGCGCGGCTGGGGGCGCCGGTGGCGGTGGAAAAGGATGGGCGCGTTCTGTTGTCGCCGCGGCGCCACCGGAGGGCGCCGGGGCGGAGACGCGTGGATCCGCTGCAAAGCGTGTCGAACTTTGGACTTGGGGGTCGCCCGTCGGAGGGCGGCTCGGCGCCTCGGGGGCGGAACGAGTCGGAGCGGTCGATTCCGCCGGTGGTGGTGGCGGGGGCGTCCGATCCATCGCCGCTGTGGGAACCGCGGGGCGCGGGGCCGGGGCCGCCGTTGATTCTGGCGTGGCGATTGGGGGCGGCGATGTGGGCGCGCCGGGAGAAGGCGCGTTGAACGGCGGCCGGCTGGGGGCGCCTTCAGCGGCCTGCGAATCTCCGCGCAGGGGCGGTGGAACGGTTTCCACCCCCGCGTATCGGGCCAGAACCGCTCCCGTGGCCCTGCTGTCCGGAGTTTGTGTCGCCGGGGTCAGGGTTTGAAGGAATTCTTTGACCGTTTCAGCCCCCGAGGCCTTTAACAATCGTTGCAGGACTTCGGGCGATACGTTGAGCGCTTTGTCCCCCGAAGCGACGGAAGAAGGGGGCGCGACGGTTGGCGCTGGACCATTCATGGGAGGAGACAGGTTGTCGCGAATCGCCCTGCCGATCGTATCAACAAGGGCGCCGTCGGCGGCGATGGTGGACGCGGTGGGCGGAATGGATCGTATTGCGACGGGCAATTGATTTTCGATAGCCTGTATGACGCGGGTGCGCGCGCCGGCGTGCGCCATGGACTCGGGCAGCGACCGGATGAGGGCCTGATCAATGGCCTGGCGCTGGACCGGACGCAGGGAGGCCTCGGCGTTGTCCTTTGTCTGTGGGATGAGAGATTCCGAACGCGACCCGGCAGGGATGGCCTCGCGCAGGGCCTTGAGCGCTTCGATCGCCGCCGTCCGGATGCGGGTGGCGGTCTCACCGGGGGCTACGGATTCGGGCGACGCCCCGCGAGCGGTTTCGACCGATGCGCGGGGGGCCACAGAGGGTTCAGG
>JADFCT010000109.1 GCA_017161665.1 Candidatus Sumerlaeota bacterium | reverse complement strand
GGTTTCTGCTTGGCAAGATCCGTGGCGATCTTCAGATAAGCGGCGAAGACCTCCGCTTCAATCTCCGCATCTCCAAATCCATCTTCCAGCCGTTTCAGGGCTTCGGCGCCGTCGATTCCGCCCAACGCCACCATCCGCGGAGCGGCTCGGAGGGCCAGAATCCGGCAGGCGCGATCCGTCTCGAACTCGATCACTTCGGCCAGGTCCGCCGTCGCCGAGCCATCCGGCCAGTCGGCCAGGGCCCGCACGGCGGCTTTGCGCAACTCCACATTGGCGCTTGTCAGGGAACGGCGCACGGTCTTCAAAGCCTCCTCACCGCCACAGCGGCTCAAGAGCGAGACCAGGGCCATCTTCGCTTCATCCGACGCCGACTCGGAGCCTTTGACAATCGCCTCGACGGCAACGGCTTTGTTCTCTAAACGCGCCAGGATCGAAGCCACAGCAGCCTCCAGGCCGTTTCGGTCCGAAGCGTCTTCAGACGCTACAAGGGCTTCAACCAGTTCCGGCAGCTCCTCGCCCGTCCCCATGATGCCGATTCCCTTATAGACGAGCCGACGCACGTCGCCATCTTCCGCATCCATCAGGCCCATGATGTCCACCAGGGCATCCGTCTCGCGGCGCTCGGTCAAGACATCCAGCAGAGCCGATTGAATCGTTACGTCATCATAGGACAGTCCTGCGATCATGGCGTCCACCACGCCGTTGGCGTTCATCTGGACCAGGGCGTTTTTGGCGACGGCCGCCGTCGGACCCTCAACGGCCAATGCGTCAATCACGTCCACGACGCTCACATCGTCGCTCAAAGCCCCCATGGCTTCCAGCGCGGCCAGCCGAACGGCTTCCTCCTCCGACGTGACCAGCGGGACCAGATACGGCGTGGCCGAGCGGTCTCCACGGGCGGCCAGAACCGAAACGATGACCACCTGAGTGGCTGGTGGCAGGGTGGACAGTTTCGAGGCGAAGGCCACGGTCGCGGCCCGCCCGGGGATTTCGTTGATGAATTTGGCGCCGGCCTGTCGAATCACCGGATTCTCATCCTGCAGCATTTCAAAAAGCGACGGCACCGCGAACTCCTTGACCGCGCGCACAATGCCGCGATAGGCCGCCACGCGTGTCATGGTCCGGTTGCCCGGCGCGGCCAGGCTTTTATAGATGGACAAGGCGCCGTCAAATTCCAGGTCCGCCATCATCCGGTCCGCGCACAGAAGCATGGCGTCATCCCACAGCGCGCCCAAGCCCTCGGCGGGTTCCGCTTGGGCCAGTTCCTGAGCCGCCCGCGACCCGCCGATTCGACCCAGCGCCGCAATCGCCGCTTCCGCAATGGCCCGTTCCGTATCGCGCGCCAGACTGCCCAGTCGGCTGATGGCCTGACGATCACCGCGCTGGCCGATCGTGCCGATCAGTCCTACCAACAGGTCGCCTTCCAGGCTTCCCAGTTTGCCACGTAAAATCCGATCCACCTCTTCGTCCGTCTGCCCCTGAAGCGCATACCGCGCCATATGGGACAGCTCGGGGTCGCTCAACAGGTCCGCCAGGACATGGATCGTTTCATTTGACAAATCCATGCGCCGCAACATGCGGCAGGCGAACTGTTTGCCCGCATAGGTGGCCGCCTCGGTCGTCAACACCCGCCGCAACCCCGCTTCCAGTTGCGCCTGTCCCGCCGCATCGGCTGTGCGAAGGGAATCTTCGATGGCCGACAAGGCCTGCCGGCTCTGATCAAACTCATAGGTGACCACCCCCGCGAACGGATCGGCCACGCCGCCGGCATCGGTCGTCCGGGCGGGCGTCGGTTTCGGATTCAGGGAATTGGATGGGGCATCCGGCGCGTCCAGATCGCCCAAGGCGTACTGAATGCCGTCCAGGTAGTGCTGAAGGATGGCCGGCGTCCAGAAGATTTCGTTGTTGTGGCCCAGGGAACAGTAAAAGACCCGCCCTTTTTCATAGGGGAAAATCCAGGAAACGGCAAAGTCGTTATCCGTCCGCTTGATGCCGTTGACTTTGAGGTTCCCGGGATAGGTCATATCCAGACTCAGCAACACACGGAAGGCGTCCCGCGAATAGGCGCCCTTGATCTGATAGATTTCATCCTTGGCCAGGAAGCCTTTGCCCTGGAAACCCTGATTCAGGATGTGGTCCGGTTCGTCAATTTTGAAGGCCCATGTGCCGCCGCCGCCCCACGGATGGCCGTCGAAAACGCCCCCGATCATTTTCTGGGCTTCGGGCCAGGTCGGGAAGTTATCCGTCGCCGCATGGGCGCCGATGAGGCCTTTGCCGCCCTTGACGAAATCCATCAGGGCTTTTCGGTAGGCCTCATTCTCAAACTTCAGTTGCGAGGTGTTGTTGAAGATCACGCCGTCGAATTCGGCCAGCGAATCGGCGGAGAACACTGCCATGTCGTCGCTGATGACCGATTCATAGGCGCCGGTTTTCTCGCCCAGGATTTTCAGGGCCGCATTGGCCACCGGGATCACATCGTGATAAAAGCCTTCGGTCCGGCAGAAGATCAGGACCTTGCGCGCCTTTTTGGGGGCGGCCGTCGCCTTTTCCGGCGCCGCCTGCGTGATCTGCGCCACCTGATCGTCCGTGGCTTTTTTCAGCGCATTCTGCGCCGATACGGACGACACCATCATTGCCATCACGGCCACTGCCGCGAAACCCGCCATGCATTTATTGAAAGCAACCATTCTCATTGTCATGTTCCTCAGTATGTGTGCTGACGGTTCCTGACTAAGCGGAACCGTGAAAACAGAGTCTCACCCCACACCCTGTCGTTACAGGGTCCACGGTCCGCGATACGGCCGCGTCAACAAAGCGGCGGCCGCGGGGTCGCCGATGATTTCTTCGGTATCCGGATCCCACCGGATCGTTCGACCCACCAACATGGCGATTTCGCCCAGAAGCCCGACGCTGATGGAGCGCAAGGCCGTTTCCGGGGGGGTAATCGTCAGTTTCCGACTCCGCACACAGTCCAGGAAATTCTGGTGATGATCATTACTTTCATAAACCCGTATTTCATTGGGGCCGATTTTGGACTGGAGGATTTTCGGGTCCGAGGCCGAGAAGCCGCCACGGCTCACATGAATCCAACCTTCGTCCCCCATCCACTTGGTCCCCATGCCTTTGTCGGTCTGTCGGGCATTGGCCACAGTGAAGACCTCGCCCGTCGCATAATGGCAGTTGAACTTATAGGACATCGGCGCATTCCACAGTCCCTCTTTGGGATACGCCACGTTCACCGGCTCCACTTTGACCGGCCCCGTGTGATCCATGCCCAGCCCCCAGTGCGCGATGTCGATATGATGGCCGGCCCAATCGGTCAACTGACCGCCGGAATAGTCCAGGATCCAGCGCCAGTCCCAGTGGACGCCCTGACCGCCGAAATCGCAGTAGGGCCGCCAGGGGGCCGGTCCGAGCCACATGTTCCAGTCCAGATTCGCCGGCGCCGGTTTCGTGGGGTGGTTGCCCGTCTGGCCGCCATCGGGCAAACCGACTTCGACCCCCGCCACCTTGCCGATCCGGCCGTTCATGACCAGTTCCACGGCGCGGCGGAAATTGGCCACCGAGCGTTGCCAGCTGCCCGTCTGCCAAACCCGTCCGTGGCGATGGACGGCGTCGGCGATGGCCCGGCCTTCGCGAATGCTTCGCGCCAGAGGCTTTTCGCCGTAGATGTCACAACCCGCCTTCGCCGCGGCCACGGCGATCAGGGCATGCCAGTGATCCGGCGTCGCCGTCGTGATCGCGTCCAGATCGCCGCGCCCCAGGCAGTCACGATAGTCGAGATACTCGGCGCAATCACTGTTTCCATACACTTCATCGACACGCCGTTTGGCATTCGCGCGATGATTGCTGTCCACGTCGCAGACGGCCACCATCTGAACCTGCGTGCCTTTGCTCAGGAAGCTGTTCATATTGCCGCTTCCCATGCCGCCCACGCCGATGGCGGCCATGGTGATCCGATTGCTCGGGGCCACAGCGCCATCGGCCCCCAGCGCCCGGCCCGGGATCACCATCGGCGCCGCCGCGCAGACGCCGGCGCCGGCCAGTCCCTTCAGGAATCTTCGACGGCTCAAACGTTTGAGTTCCATACCAATCGCCTTTCCCTCCATTATGAAATCATACATACGCGCAGTCCCAGTGGGCGTGTCAGCCCCCCAAACCTCCGAAAACCCATCGACTGCGAAACCAATCGGTTTACCATCGAAGTCAAACACATGAATTCACAATAAGCGAGGGAAAAATCGACCGAACGCGTTGGATACGCCATAAATCCGGCTCTTCCGCGTCCCTCTGTTAGTCTTGTGTCCCTCGACGGACAAACCATTCATCTTTTTTTGAAAAAAAGCGATCGACCAGCCCAGCCGATCGATCGCTTCATTGAAAAACGACTACCTGTCAATGGGACCGCATCCCGTCAGTCATGAATGCTCTCGACCTTGTAGCCGCCGCCGGCCCGGTCTTTGATGAAGATCGACCCGAACACGATGGCGATCACGATCGCGAACATGGCTACAGTACGGAAAGACTTCTTCTGTCCCGCGTCATCGGCCGGGGCAATAATGGCCTCCGCCTTTTCCGCAACCGGAGCCAGCGCGACGCCCGTGGCGGTATCCACTTTGACCTCTTCGCTCTTGCTCAAGTCTGTGATGGTCCGCAAGGCCTTCGCCGAATCCACCGGTTCGACCGCTTCACCCTTGGCCAAAGCCGCCGCCAATCCCTCGACAAACTCGATGTCCTTTTCCCGGCCTTCAATCGTGACACTCTTCAAAGCCGTCGAACCGCTCTGGATCACTGCCGCCACTTCCGCTTCCTGCGCCTGGATTTCCGTGCTGACCTTGCCGTCAACAATCACGCCCATAAACGGCGCCGTCACCAGACCGACCACAGCCATCCCCCAACCACCCATCAGGGCCAGGGCCATTGAACCACCCTTCGGCACGCGCTCAGCCGTCACACCCAACATGGTCGGCCAGAAGTAGCAGACCCCCACATAGAACATGGTCGCCGTCAACAGCAACATGGCGAAACCTTCAGCATAGGTCATGGCGTACAGACCACAGCCGCCCATCACTGCCGAGAAGACCAGCAGACCCGACGGCGAGAAGCGGTGGACGATCGGACCGGCGAAGAAACGCAAAACCGCCATCAACGTGCTGCCATAAACGAGCACCAGGATTCCGGCGCCGTCGCCGATCCCCTCAAACACTTTCTTGACACTGGAGCTCATGGCCTCGCCCATCCAGCGACCTGGCCCCAGTTCAATCGATGCCGTGATGCTCATGCACAAAATCAGGATGATAAACAGCGGACGGAACAACGCCCGGACCATGTCGCCAAAGGAAAGGCCGGATTGAACGCGTTCCGTAACCGGGAATTTCTGTCCCGTGAAGATAATACCATAGATCACGGTCGGAATCAGAACCAACGCGATCTTGACCTGCCAGGACGCGACCGCTTTGCTGGCCCAGAAGGTCTCCTCACCCAGAGAGCTCAGGAAAAAACTCGCCAGACCGCCAATAACGATACCGCCAGGGAACCAGACATGGAATTGGTTGAGCTTCTTGACCTTCTGATCCGGATAGATCGTGGCCACCAGCGGATTACATACCGCCTCAACCGTTCCATTCCCTAAGGAAATGATCAAACCGCCGAGGAACAACGTCCAGAAGCCCTGGGCGAAAATCATCAGCAGCGGACCGACAAAGTGACAAAGCATGGCAAAGCGCATCAACCGCCCCATGCCCAACACATCAACCAATGGACCAAACACAAAAATCGAAATCGTGAAGCCCCAGAGCGTCGCGCCGCCGATCCAGCCCGCCTGCGCATTGGTTAACTGAAAGCCATCACGTAAAGCTCCCATGATACCTGTCACCACGCCAAAGGCCACCGACGTTGAAATCAGGGATATACAACTCCCCCAAAACAAGCGCGATGAATTAACGCCTTCCAGACTGGGGTGCGCAACGGCTGCCCCATTGTTCTCTGCCATTGACTATCTCCTTATCGATTGGTGTGGGGGGAGCGGGCGATCCAAACCCGCGCCATATTCTACAATAGAAACATCTTCCCGAATCCAAAATCGGCTGTCAAGCCCAAGGCGTCCCCCCGCGCAAAAAAAATGCGCCCCGGACGTTTTGTGTCGCCCTTCTGCCAGGCGCCCGCCGCCGGCCGGAGGCCCAGGCCACTCTTCGTTCCCCCCACTCTGACGCATTCGGGTTATTCCTGAATCGTATCCCACAGAAAAAATAACCTTGACGGGAACCATATATGGCACTAGATTTTTACCCTCGTACAATATATAGCATTTGGAGACAAAAAAATGACCAAAAGTTCGACTCCGGCGGCTTTGCTGCAAATCGACCGTTTTTTCACCCAATCCGGCATCAATCCGCTGGATGAAGTCCGCTATGAGCGTCGTTCTTCGGTCATCAAAGACCCCGATGGGACCGTTGTCTTCGAATTGAATGACGTGGAGATCCCCGCCGACTGGTCCCAACTGGCCTCTGACATCCTGATTTCCAAATACCTGCGCAAAGCCGGCGTTCCGGGAACGGGACAGGAAACCGGCGCGCGACAGGTGATTGAGCGCATCGTCAAGACCATTCGCCAGACGGGGGAATCGTTCGGGGGCTATTTCGCGTCGGAAGCCGAAGCCCAGACCTTCGAAGATGAACTGGCCTACCTGCTGGTCACCCAGCGTGGCGCCTTTAACTCGCCGGTCTGGTTCAATTGTGGATTGTATCATCAATATGGGATACAAGGCTCCAGCGGCAATTACTATTGGAACCCGGCAACGGACGCCATTGAGGAATCGGACAACGCCTATGCCCAGCCCCAGTGCTCGGCCTGTTTCATTCAGTCCATTGACGATGACCTGACCAGCATTTTCGAACTGATCAAGCGCGAGTCCCGGATTTTCAAATACGGCTCGGGCACCGGCTCCAATTTCTCCGCCTTGCGCAGCAAATACGAGACCCTCAGCGGCGGCGGATACTCGTCCGGCCTGTTGTCGTTCCTGGAGGTCTTCGACCGGGCCGCGGGCGCCACCAAGTCCGGCGGAACCACGCGGCGGGCGGCCAAGATGGTCATCCTCGACATGGATCACCCGGAGATCCTGGACTTCATCGAATGGAAGGCGCGCGAGGAGATCAAGGCCAAGGCCCTGATCGCCGAAGGCTTCGATGCCGATTTCAATGGTGAAGCCTATCACACCATTTCGGGACAGAATTCGAACAACTCCATCCGCGTGACCAATGCATTCCTGGAAAAAGTCCTGACCGGAGGCGACTGGGCCACCCGACGCCGCATTGACGGACAAATCCATGAAACACACAACGCCGCGGACATGTTCCAGCGGGTGGCCGAAGCCGCCTGGTCCTGCGCCGATCCGGGCATCCAGTTCGACACCACGATCAACGAATGGCACACCTGCCCCAATACGGACCGCATCAACGCCTCGAATCCGTGCTCGGAATACATGTTCCTGGACGATTCGGCCTGTAACCTGGCGTCCATCAACCTCCTGAAGTTCCTGCGCGCCGACGGCTCCTTCGACATTGAAGGCTATCGCCACGCCGTCCGTGTCTTTATTCTGGCCATGGACATCCTCGTCGATCTGGCGTCTTATCCTGTGGAAAGCATCGCCCGCAACAGCCACGACTACCGCCCCCTGGGTTTGGGCTATGCGAACCTCGGGGCCCTGTTGCTGTCGCTGGGGATTCCCTATGATTCCCCGCGGGGACAGGCCTGGTGCAGCGCCTTGACCTCCATCCTGACCGGTCACGCCTATCGCATGTCCGCCGAACTGGCCCGGCGCAAGGGACCCTTTGTCGGATATACGGCCAACCGCCAGCCCATGCTGGATGTGATCGCCAAGCATCGCGAACAGGCGCAGCTCATCGATCGGGACCATTGTCCGGCCACCCTCTACGCGGCCGCCGTGGCCGACTGGGAAACGGCCCTGGGCGCTGGTGAGGATCATGGATTCCGAAATGCGCAGGCCACCGTCCTCGCGCCCACGGGTACGATCGGTCTCCTCATGGATTGCGACACAACGGGCGTGGAACCGGACTACGCTTTGGTCAAATTCAAAAAACTGGCCGGCGGGGGCTATTTCAAGATCGTCAATCAATCCGTCCGCCGCGCCCTGGAATCGCTGGGATATGCGGCCGACGCCGTCCAAGCCATGGTCGAATATGCCACCGGAACGATGCGCCTGAGCGATGCCCCCCACATCAACACCGAAAGCCTGCGCGCCCGAGGTCTGACCGATGCCGATCTCCAACGCATCGAGGCGCAGCTGCCCGGCTCCTTTGATCTGGGCGCCGCCTTCTCGGCCCGGGTCCTGGGCGAAGAGGCCCTCTTGCGTTGCAACCTGGACGACATGGCCAACGCCCGCGGCTTCGATGTGCTCATGGCCCTGGGCTTTGCGCCCGAAGCGATTGCCGAGGCGGGCGACGTGATCTGTGGCCACATGACCATGGAAGGCGCGCCCCACCTGAAGGCGGAGCATCTGCCGGTCTTTGACTGCGCCTGTCGATGTGGCTCGCGGGGCCGGCGCATGATCGAACCCATGGGACACGTCCGGATGATGGCCGCGGCCCAGCCCTTCCTTTCCGGCGCCATCTCCAAAACCGTCAACATGCCCGAGGAAAGCACCGTCGAGGACATCAAGAGTGTCTATCTGGCGGCCTGGCGAATGGGGCTGAAGGCCCTGGCGCTGTATCGTGACAATTGCAAGGCCTCCCAGCCGCTGGTCAGCGGAAAACGCGGCAAGGTGGTTCAGAAAAAGGCCCTCACCGATTCCGAAAGCGCGCAGGAAGCAACGACCGCCGCCGCGCCGGAGGCCTTCCGGGCGCGAGCCATCAAGTTATCCCTGCCGGGCAAGCGCAGCGGCTTTACCCAGGTGGCCCGCGTGGCCGGTCACAAAGTCTATCTGCGAACGGGCGAATATGAAAATGGCGAACTGGGCGAAATCTTTGTGGACATGCACAAGGAAGGCGCCGCCTTCCGATCGTTGATGAACTGCTTCGCCATTGCCGTCTCCAAGGGGCTCCAGTATGGCGTGCCGTTGGACGAATATGTGGACACCTTCACGTTTACGCGCTTCGAACCCCAGGGCATGGTCTCCGGTCACGAGAACATCAAATTCGCCACATCGGTGGTGGACTATATCTTCCGCGTATTGGGCATGGAATATCTGGGACGGTTCGACATCGTCCAATCGCCGCCCAAGGCCGACGACACCAGCGCGGAAGCGCAGGCGGAAAAACCCCGACTCGAACCGGCCAAACGCTGTGGGCCCCGCGCGGGCGCGAAAGCCGACGCGACGCCCGAACCGGCGCGCACGGCCACAACCCATGAACTCGACCCTTTGTCCCAGCAACTGTCCGATGTGATGAGCGACTCGCCCATCTGTGATCGCTGCGGTCACCTGACGATCCGCAACGGCGCCTGTTACAAATGCGTCAACTGCGGCAATTCCATCGGTTGCTCGTAACCGCCGGACGAAACGTTGTCTATATGACATGCCATGGCGTTTATATCGGATATTGTGAAATAAGGGCTTTTCTGACATCCAGGGGACGGACGGGGAGCGAATACGGTCTGAGACCGACTGAATGAAAAAAAAGTCACTTTTTTTTCTGATGGAGCTAAAGTCCCTTGATTCGTTGCCGATACCTTAAAAGACGCGGATGATCCGTCCATTCAGGGAAGAAGGGACCCATCGGCGCCTCGCTTATAGGATAAGCTCCGGATTGGCTGGGTTTGAGTAGGTTCAGGACATCGCACACGATTCTACAATCAGCAGTTGCTCGGCGCCGATTCAAGTCTCATCGAGATCTGACAGGCAAAGGCAACTGTTTGATTGTTTAAAGGCGACGCTCGTTCGAAATTTTGAATCAGGCTTGGAGGTGGCATGGGCATCTTGCCCATGGATTCGTCCCAGGCAGGCCGTCGGCGCCGTCACGCTTTTTGCACGCTGCGCGGCAAAAATCGCGCCGGCGCCTCAGTTTCTATTCACCTGACCCAGGGCTCCGCTCCCTATCGGTCGCTCCACCCTGGGCTGGTATAT
>JADFCT010000108.1 GCA_017161665.1 Candidatus Sumerlaeota bacterium | reverse complement strand
GGTGGAATCTTTTTAAACACCAAGGCGTCAAGGCGCGAAGACGCGAAGATGCTAAGAACCGTGGGACATGGCGCCGCTGTCCGATAAGGCCCGTGTCCCAGGATTCGAACATCGGCTAAGCCCCGAAGGTGGCGACATATACCAGCCCAGGGTGGAGCGACCGATAGGGAGCGGAGCCCTGGGTCAGAGTACAGGCGACTGAGGCGCCGGCGCGATTTTTGCCGCGCAGCGCGCAAAAAGCGTGACGGCGCCGACGGCCATCCGTCAGCGACTCATCATGTTGAAGAGAGACATTCATTTCCAAAGGAGGAAAGAGAGATGGAGCCATTGGAGAAAATGGAGTGTGAAGCGTGTCGCGTGGGCGCGCCGCTGGTGACAGGCGAGGAAATTGAAGATTTCCTCGCCCAATTGCCCGATTGGGAAATTGGGTCCGTTGACGGTGTGGATCGGATTGAGCGCGTCTTCGCCTTCAAGGATTTTGCCGAGGCGCTGGCTTTCGCCAATCGCGTGGGCGCGATCGCCGAGAGGGCCTCTCATCATCCTCGGATCTGTGTGGAGTGGGGTCAGGTGGCCGTTGCCTGGTGGAGTCATGAAGCCGGTGGATTGCACCGAAATGATTTCATCCTTGCCAAAAAGACAGACGAAGCCTTCGACCTATAAACGGCCATTGCTTGGCGCCCCTGGATGGTGGGGACGTTGGTGGATAGCCGAGGGGCTTCGCTGGCGCGCTTGGTTCGTTTTTTGTTGGACACTGAGAACGTCGGCGGTTTAAAGTGCATGGGTATTCTTATCTGACCGATATGAAGGAGTTCGCCCATGAAGCGCATCAGCAATCGCCGAACCTTTTTACGTCATCTGAGCCTGGGGGCCGCCGCCTTATCCTTCCGTTGCTCGTTTGCGACGCTCAAGGAACCGCGTCGAAAACCGAACATTATCTATATTATGGCCGACGACCTGGGTTATGGGGACCTGGGGTGCTTTGGGCAGCGGATCATTCAGACCCCCCATCTGGACCGTCTGGCCAAAGAAGGGATGATCCTGACGCAACACTACTCGGGGGCCACGGTCTGCGCGCCCTCCCGGTGCAGCCTGA
This sequence comes from Candidatus Sumerlaeota bacterium, assembly GCA_017161665.1. Taxonomy (GTDB): domain Bacteria; phylum Sumerlaeota; class Sumerlaeia; order JADFCT01; family JADFCT01; genus JADFCT01. The sequence continues at coordinate 9,019 of JADFCT010000108.1, read as the reverse complement.
TGACCGGTTTCCACGGGGGCAACGCCTATATACGGGGTAATGGCGAGGTCAAGCCGGAAGGGCAAAACCCCATGCCGGAGGGCACGGTCACGGTGGCCAGTCTGATGCGCGCGGCCGGTTATACCACCGGGATGCTGGGCAAGTGGGGGCTGGGCGCGCCGGGATCCGCGGGCGATCCCATGAATCAGGGATTTGACTTTTTCTTCGGTTATAACTGTCAGCGCGAGGCCCATCGTTATTTCCCCGACCACCTCTGGCGCAATCGCGACCGGGTGGAACTGCCGGAGAACGCCGACGGGGGCCAGAAGACCTATGCTCAGGATCTCATCGCCGACGAGACGATCCAGTTCATCGAACGCAACCAGGACAAACCCTTTTTCCTGTATCTGCCCTATACGATCCCCCATGCCGAACTTTGGGCGCCGGAGGCGTATATGGCGATGTATCGTGGCCAGATTGAGCCCGGCAAACCGGTAGGCCAGCCCCGTCCCTACCGCCTGAGCGGTTATAATTATCAACCGGAGCCCCACGTGGCCTTCGCGGCCATGGTCTCAAAACTCGACGCCGATGTGGGGCGTGTCATGGAAACGCTGCAAAAACTCGGGTTGGACCGCGACACGCTGGTCATCTTCACCAGCGATAATGGCCCGCACAAGGAAGGTGGCGCCGATCCGGACTTCTTCGACAGCAATGGTCCTTTACGCGGATATAAGCGGGATCTCTACGAAGGGGGCATTCGCGTGCCGACGATCGCCCGGTGGCCGGGTCAAATCAAAGCCGGCTCAAGGAGTGACCATATTTCGGCTTTCTGGGATTTCCTGCCCACGTGCGCGGAAGTTGCCGGAATGGACGCTCCCGCCAGCGACGGCATTTCTTATCTGCCCGCCCTGCTCGGCAAGGAACAAAAAGCCCATGCAGCCCTCTATTGGGAATTTCACGAACAGGGCGGCAAGCAGGCCGTGCGCATGGGCCCTTGGAAAGGGATTCGATTGGGGTGCAAAGCAAATCCCGAAGCGCCCCTGGAACTGTACCATCTGGACAAGGACATCGGCGAAACAACCAACATCGCCGCCGACCACCCCGATATTGTCCGGAAGATGGAACGTATCATGGCCCAACGATCCGAGTCCCCTTTCCCGCAATGGAATTTTGTCAAGAAGGATACGGCTTAATCGGAAACACGGGAAATGACGCGCGGCGCCTCGCTTGCTCACGCTCTAACCCAGGGCTCCGCTCCCTATCGGTCGCTCCACCCTGGGCTTTTATGTGCCGCCACCTTCGGGGCTGAACGGATGTTTAGCCCCTGGGGCGCGGGCCTCATCCGAAATCGGCGCGGCGCCCCAGGGGTCTTTGCCTCTTCGCGCCTTGGCGTTTAAGAAGAATCCATCGCGAAGCGCCCCGACGCCATTTTCATCATTTGTTGTGTCCACTTTTATGGACATGGGGAACTCACACGAATTATCGTGCCAATTCGTGTGGGGCGTTCATTTAACAATGGCGCATTTTTCCGACAGGCCCTATTCCCCCCACCTTTTCCCAGCGAGACGAATGGCGGTCCTCTTTTCAGACGGGACCGGTTTTGTGTGTGGATCCTGTCGTTCTCCCACCCTCCGGGAGCGGATGGCCCTCGACACCGGCGCGTCCAAAGGCGCGCGCAGGAGACGGGCGGCGCGGAATCGGCGGGCGATGGGGCTTGATTCGGCAATAGGGCTCACCGCATACTACAAAGTCTTTGGCATTGAGGGACGATGGCGTTCCGCTGGCGCGTGGTTCGGGAATAGAGTTTGGGGGCGCATCGGCTGATTTTCAGGGAGTCTTTTACGGATGAGCAATCAATCAGACAGCGCTGCCGGGGGCGCCCGCCTGCTACTCAGCGGCAATGAGGCCATCGCCCGCGCGGGCGTGGACGCCCAGGTCGCTTTGGGCGCCGGGTATCCGGGCACGCCTTCGACGGAAATTCTGGAAAATTTTTCGGATTTGGGCGGACCGGCCCAGTGGTCGCCGAACGAAAAAGTCGCATTGGAAGTCGCCATTGGCGCCGCTTATGGTGGGGCCCGCGTTCTCATGACCACGAAACATGTGGGACTGAATGTGGCGGCCGATCCATTGTTTACCGTCGCTTATACGGGTGTGGCCGGCGCGCTGGTCATCGTGGTGGCCGACGACCCGGGCATGGCGTCGAGTCAAAATGAGCAGGACAGCCGCCGATATGCGCGGGCGGCGGGTGTGCCCATGTTTGAACCGGCCGATTCACAGGAAGCTTATGATATGACCCTGGAAGCGCTGCGGCGTTCCCAGGAATGGGGGTTGCCGGTATTCCTGCGCGTGACGACGCGGGTTTGTCACTCCAAAACGATTGTCACGCCTCATGGACGGATTGACGCGCCGACGCCGACGCATTTTGAGCGGGATATTCCGGGCCTGGTCATGATTCCCGCTTATGCGCGAATCGCCCACAAGAAATTGCGCGAACAGTTGGCCGCCATCAGCGAATGGGCCGACACTACGGAGTGGAATGGTCTGTCGGGCAGCGGCGGCCCTTCGCTGGGGGTTATTACGTCAGGAATCGTCTATCAGCACGTCCGGGACGCGGCGCCGGAGGCGGATGTCTTGAAACTCGGGTTTTCCTACCCGGTACCGGAGGGGAAAATTCGGGATTTCGTAACCACCCACGAACGGTGTGTCGTGATTGAAGAGGGGGACCCCGTGCTCGCCGAAGCCATCGGCGCCATGGGCCTGACCGTGGAATCGAAATCCGAACGCTACCGTTTCGGGGAATTGAGTGTGGAACGGATTCGACGGATTCTGGACCGGGATGAGTCGCCCGAACCGTCTATGCCCAAGGGTAAGCCACCGCAATTGTGTGTGGGATGTCCGCATCGAAAGACGTTTGAAATTCTCAAGGAACTCAATTGCATCGTCACGGGTGATATTGGTTGCTATACCCTCGGCGTCTTGCCGCCCTTCCAGGCCATGGATACCTGTGTGTGCATGGGCGCCAGCATCGGTGTGGGGCTGGGGCTGCGCCATGTTATCCCCGAAGACGAGGCGCGCCGGGTGGTCAGCGTCATCGGCGACAGCACCTTTGTTCACAGCGGCGTAACGGGCTTGATCGAAATGGCCTACAACCGGCCTCGAACCGGCCACCTGACCATCATTCTGGACAACGGCACAACGGCGATGACGGGCATGCAGGAACACCCGGGCACGGGCCGCCGGCTGAATCATGATCCCGCCTATCAACTGGTGATCGAAGACGTGTGCCGGGCGGTGGGCATTGAGCGGACGTTTGTGATTGATCCGGTCAAGGCCGTCGATGAACTCAAGGATCGCATCGCGGAATCGCTGAAGAGCGACGCGTTGAGCGTGATTATTGTCCGTCGGCCCTGCATTCTGGCTCTGGCGAAAATCAAGAAAATCGACACGGCCAATGGGGAGCCCAAAGGCTGATTCGGTTGTGGACCGAGAAGGGATACATTAATGAGCAATCCGAACGTAACGAACGTCATCGTCGCCGGTGTGGGCGGCCAGGGCGTGCTTAAGGCCTCGGACATTCTGGGCGAGGCGATATTCCGGCGGGGATTTGATGTTAAAAAGGCCGAAGTCCATGGCATGAGCCAACGGGGCGGCTCGGTGAAGACCGATGTCCGGTACGGCGAAAAAGTATACAGCCCCATGGTTCCGATTGGGGAATGTGACTATCTTGTGGTGCTGTCGGCCGATCAGGTTGAGATCAATCGCCCGTCGCTCAAGGCAGGGGGCGTCCTGATTGCGCCGGACGCCGTTGATGAGAACCGGCTGACCAACAAGCGAAGTCTGAATGTGGCGCTCTTGGGTGTGTTGAGCCGCCATCTGGATATTCCCGAAGCGGACTGGCGCGAAGCGATCCGCGTCAATCTGCCCGAAAAGATTCAGGCGGTGAATTTCGAAGCCTTTGCCTTGGGCCGTAATTCATAATTTCTGAATGCCGATAAGCAACCGATGCGTGTAGCCAGTGTCCCGCGCCCACGGAAAACGGCGGGGGACGCTGGCTTTCCCGTATGGGCGCCGGGCGACGGTGGTACCGTCGTTTCGCCTCCCGATCCCTACATTATAGAGGAAACAAACGAGTAAACCCATGACTCCTCCCAATCGTTTTTTATGGAACTACCATCAAACCGTCAATCCCGACGACGTGACCGAAACGCCGCCTCTGCCGCGCCTGGAGGATAAAACATTGCGTGTCATTCCGCTGGGCGGGCTGGGGGAAATCGGCAAAAACATGATGATCTATGAATATGGCGACGACATTGTCATCGTGGATTGCGGACAGAATTTTCCGGATGAAGAGATGATGGGGGTTGATCTGGTCGTGCCGGACATATCCTATCTGGTCGAGCGCAAAGAGCGGGTTCGCGGCATCCTGCTGACCCACGGACATGAGGATCACATCGGCGCCCTGCCCTATATCCTGCCCGATTTGCCCGTTCCGGTCTATGGAACCGACTTTACCTTGCGGCTGGTGAGGGAGAAACTTGAGGAATATAACCTGACCGACAAGACTGATTTCCAGTGGGTCCGTTTCCGTCAACCTTTTTCGCTCGGTTGCTTCGAAGTCACTTATATTCACGTGACCCACAGTATTGTGTGCAGCGCCTCCATTGCTCTGAAGACACCGATTGGCACCGTCGTCCACTCGGGCGACTACAAGATTGATCCGAATCCGGCCGACGGAGAACCCTTCGACTTTTATTCGTTCAGTCGATTGGGGGAAGAGGGTGTTCTGGCGCTGATGAATGACAGTACGAACGTGGACAGTCCCGGAGTGAGCGCCACGGAAAAGTCCATTGAGGGCAATCTGGCGCGCATTTGTGACGAAGCCCCGCGGGCGGTGATCGCGGCCACGTTCTCGTCTTCCATTCACCGGCTTCAAAACCTGATCGACGCGGCCATGGCCACGGGGCGGAATGTTTTCGTCACGGGCTTTAATCTGGAAAGGAATTTACGGTTGGCGCGCGAGATGGGCTACATCGAAGCGCCGGACAGTTTGTTCAAACCCTTGCGTGACTATTCGGATCATCCGCCGCGCAAGGCCCTGATTCTGACCACCGGCAGCCAGGGGGAGCCCCTTTCCGCCCTGTCGCGAATGGCGCTGGATATTCACAAGCAGATCAAACTGAAAGAGGGGGACACGGTGTTGCTTTCGGCGCGCATGATCCCCGGCAATGAGCGGGCCATTTTCCGCCTCATCAATCATTTTGCCCGTCACAACATTCGGGTCATTGACGAGCGCAAGGCCCAAATTCACGTATCGGGGCACGGCTACAGCGGCGAGATCGCGCAAATGATCGACATGGTGGATCCGCGCTTTCTGGTCCCCGTCCATGGCGAGGCTCGCCATTTGATCGCCCATCGGGATTTGGGCATTCGCATGGGCATTCCGCCGGAAGACATTCCGATTCTCCAGAACGGTGACGTGTTGGAGATCACGACGGAAGCGGCGAAGATCAAAGGACGGCTGGACGTCAGCCGGGTTCTGGTGGACGGCAAGAGCGTGGGCGAAGTGGGGGAAGTGGTCTTGCGCGACCGCCAGCGGCTGGGATCGGACGGCATGATCGTCGTCTTTATGACCATCGACCGATCCACAGACACCATCGCCGCGGGACCCGAAATTCTCAGTCGCGGTTTCTACTATATGGACGAGCATGAGGAGCTGGCGGAACAATTGCGTCAGATCGTCCTGGATGTCGTCTCCGAATGTGATCCGGAAACGCGTGAGGACGCCTCGGTGGTCAAAGAAGAGGTGCGCACGGCCCTGCGCCGGTTCCTGCGCAAGGAGTTTGAACGCTTCCCCATGGTTCTCCCCGTCATTATGGAAATTTAGGCAGTCATGGAAAAAACATGAAAAAACTATTGGAACGATACGATTACTTTCTCATCGACTTGTGGGGGGTCTTGTGGGATGGCCGCGAGGTTTTTCCCGACGGCGTGGCCTTTGTTCATCGTCTGATTGACGCAGGGAAATCGTTTCGCTTTTTGTCCAATTGCGCGGAATATACGGACGAGGAACTGGTGGACCGGCTCCGCATCGCGGGCCTGACCGACGCGCGGACCGAGTGGCTGGCCACAAGCGGCCAGTCCATGGTCCTGTGGTTCGAGCAGAACGGGCTTAAGGGGCGCAAGGTCTATGTCTTCGGCGGCGAGGGTTTGTGGGAAAATGTTCGGCGCGCGGGGGCCGAGCCGATCGCCATGCCCGAAAAGGGCGAACTCCTGAAAACCGGGGCCGAGTCGGACACCCTGATCGTGGGGGGGCTCTTGAATTTTGACTGGCTCCGGCTGACGGAAATCGTCACCGGCGTGCGGATGGGTCATCTGCGGGTGGTCCTGCCAAACCCCGACAAAGTGGTCATGCAACAAAGCGGCCGCGTTCGCCTGCCGCCCGGAATGATTGTCGAGGTCATCGCCATCGCCCTGCCGGAAACTCCGATCGAACGGGTTGGCAAACCCTTTCGATTTGTGTACGACTATGCCTTCAGCCTTTTCGGCGACGCCTTCGATCCCCGACGCGCGCTGATGGTGGGCGACTCGCTGGAGACAGACGCCCGCGGCGCCGCCGGCGCCGGGATTGACATGCTCCTCCTGGGGCAGGGCGTCCTGATGGGGAAACAGCGGGACGAAATCATTGCTGCGAGCCGGGCGCTGCATATTTATCCCCAATGGTTCGCCGAGCGCCTGACGCCGGAGGACGGCTTGTTTGAATCTGTGGATTGGAGACCGCAACCGTGAACGTGATGGAAGCCAAGCAAAAAATCAGTGAACTGGCGCAAGGATTCCAGCATTCGGTTGTCTTATTGACGGCCATCTCGACCGGCGTGTTTGACGCGCTGGGCGACAAAATGCTTTCGGCGAAGACGCTGGCCGAGGCTATGAATCTGGACGCGCGGGCGCTGGAAACCCTGTTGCTGGCGCTGACCGCCGAAGGAATCCTGGAAGCGGCCGACGGCGCCTTCCGCATCGCCGACGCCTTTGCCCCCCTGGTGCTGAAAAACGGCGCCCAGACTCAGGCCAGCATCCTGAGACATAATTATTCCATGATGCGCTCATGGGTCCAGCTCGACGACGTGTTGCGCACGGGCGAACCGGTCCGGCGCACGCAGGAACCGCGCAGCCCCGAGGATCTCCATAACTTCATTTGCGGCATGGCGAACATCTCTCGCCTGTCCAGCCAGGAAGTGGCTGAAAAACTGGATCTCTCCAATTGTCGCCGAATGCTGGACGTGGGGGGCGGCCCCGCCACCTCGTCCATCACCCTCGCCCAGCGCTATCCCCAATTGCGGTCGGTCGTAATGGACCTGAAAGACGTTGTCGCCATCGCCGACGAAGAAATCCGCGCCGCAGGATTGACGGACCGAATCGAAACACAGGTTGGCGATCTGCACACCGACGAATTCGGCGACGGATTCGATCTGGTCTATGTGTCGAATATTATCCACATGCTCGGCGAAGAAGAAACACGGATGGTCTTTGAAAAATCAGCCCGCGCCCTGGCCTCTGGCGGTTTGATCGTGGTCAAAGACTTCTTCCTCGAAGACTCGAAAACGGCGCCCCTGTTCGGGGCCCTGTTTGCCATCAACATGCTGGTCGGCACGGACCGGGGGCGCTCCTATACCTGGACGGAAACGGAAGCCATGCTGGCCGAAGCCGGTTTTGGAGATTTCCAACGGCGCCCTGTCGCCATGGCCAGCGGTCTGTTGACCGGACGCAAGATGGCGCCGGAGGCAACTGCCGGTTCCTGAAACGCCCCCCCCACAGAGCGCGCCTTGGTGGCATCTTCTTTTGTTTACCATGAAGAATAGAAGGGAAAGAAGAGGATTGCGCTCATCGCCAAGGCGCGATGACGCAAAGCACGCCGGGGCGTGGCGCCGCCGCCGGCGATCCGCCAGCGACTCAAAATTTTTAAGAGTTGGTCATGAGCGGCCTTCGGCGCTCACAACAAATGATGAAAATGCCGTCGAGGCCTAGCGCGATGGCTTCTTTCCAACGGATGTTCCGCCAGTTTACAGAGAAAATTCCATGCCTAAACCGTTGAAAATTATAGACTTATCCTGCGTGTGGGCAGTTGCCGTCTCGTGACTACTTTTGCCCCCAAGCTGGGAAGAGCCTCGGGAAGGCGCACATCAGCTGCCTTGAGAAGCTGCGATGACATCTCCCTTGGCGTCGCGATCCGGTGGGCCTCACCTCCAGTCTTTTTCTGTATCACTTTCATTGAAGTCAAAGTGGTTAATCGTTTCAGTCCTTCCTCCACTTTAATGTCCAGGTGTGCCCATGCGTTCCGAAGTTCCCGCTCGATCAGGTAAGCGAGCATGACAACCAGCACATGGGCTCGCGTGTTTTCTTCTTTACGAACATATATGGGACGCATTTCCAGATGCGCGGTCTTGAAAGTTCGGAACGCCCACTCCACCTCGGCCAGATCCTTGTAGCGGTCGTGAACGGCCCTGGCGTCGGCCAAATGGCAGGGCAGGTCCGTTCGAATAACGTAACATCCATCCAGGCGCGACATGTCGGCGAGCGACTCGTCGTTTATTAATAAACGAATGATGCGTCCAACGGTTTCGGTCGAAAGCCAGCCGCCCATATTCAATTGACTGATTCGATCGGAGACCTTTTGTAGCGCCACGCCAACACGGGCGCGGGGATTGTTCCGTGCCACATTGTGACTTTTCTTGCTGACCTTTTTCTGGTCGTAGGAATTATGGTCTTTTGCCGTGCTTTCATTGTCGTTTGGAGACGTGCTCTTTGTTCAGCGCAGGGATTGGGGGATTGAAAACGGCCCGGCTTGGGATGCCCAGGGCCTGTGATCGGAAGCCGTCCAGGCGATCGGATTGGTTACGATCGACCCCATTCGCGCCGCCTCTTTCATTTTGATTATTTGGTGTGAGCCTTTATCGGGACAAGGACGACTCGCTTTGGTATTGCCAAATATCCCGCAGCCCCCAGAGTGTCAAAAACGGCTCATACGCCGACAGGGCTTCGCTGT
>JADFCT010000107.1 GCA_017161665.1 Candidatus Sumerlaeota bacterium | reverse complement strand
CAACCCGGTGCCGGAACCGACCTCCTTGGTGGTAAAAAAAGGCTCAAAGGCGTTGGCCTGTGTGTGTTCATCCATGCCGCAGCCCGTGTCGGTCACGCTCAGGAGGGCGTAGCGTCCCGGTTGCGCCCAGGGATGGCTTTCGCAATAGTTTTGATCGATTCGGACGTTTTCCGTCTCAATAAAAATCTGTCCACCTTCGGGCATGGCGTCGCGCGCGTTCACACACAGATTCATCAGGATCTGTTCGATCTGTCCCGGGTCGGCTCGAACCGTTCCCAGGTTATAGCCGGGGAGAAACTCCAGTTCAATATGCTCACCAATCACGCGCCGAATCATTTTTGTCAGATTGGCGATGACGTCATTGAGATCCACATCTTTCATATCCAGAACCTGACGCCGGCTGAAGGCCAACAGCTGCCGGACCAGGGTGGTAGCCCGACCGGTGGCGTGATTGACCTGGATCAGATCCTCATGAATCTCTGATTCGGGCGGCGCCTCCATCAGGGCCATATCACAATAGCCCTGAATCACTTGCAGCAGATTGTTGAAGTCATGGGCCACTCCTCCGGCCAGCTGTCCCACAGCCTCCATCTTTTGAGACTGGCGGAGCTGATCCTCCAGTTTCCCTTTTTCCCTTTCGGCCCGCTTGTGCTCCGTGACGTCGCGCACGATGACCAGAAGACAGGTTTCTCTGCCGATTTCCAGGGTGTCTGAGGAAAGGAGCACCTCAACCGTTTGGCCATTCGGCAGTTGATATTCGACTTCATGATTGCGAATCTTTTTGCCGGCTTTGAGATTGCGGACCAGTTCCTCTCTCTGTCGCGGATCTTTCCACAGATTCAACGACTTGCCCGTGCGACCGATCACATCCTCGCGCTTCAGTTCGAACAACTCTTCGAAGGCCTCATTCACATCCAGGATCATCCCGTCTTCCAGACGAGACAGAATGATGACATCGGGGCTGGATTGAAAGGCTTTGGCGAACCGCTCTTCCGAAGCGCGCAGGGCCTCCTCAGCCTGTTTGCGTTCCGTGATGTCCCGCGTGATGGTCAAGATACAGGCTTCCCCTTCCACATCAATGAGTTCGCAGGCCATCAGCGCATCAATCTCTTTGCCGGACGGCAAACGGAAACGCATCTCAAAATCACGAATGGACCGGTCAGAGTACAAGTACTCCAGCCAATTGGCGCGTTCCTCAGGCGAAGCCCAGATCCCCAAATCCAGCGAGGTTCTGCCAATAATCGCCTCCCGCGGGTATCCACTCATCTTTTCAAAGGCTTCGTTGATGTCAATAAAGCATCCGTCGCTCAACCGGGCGATGCTGATGGCGTCCGGGCCGACCATAAAGGCCTTGGAAAAGCGTTCTTCCGACAGGCGTAAGGCCTCTTCGGCCTGTTTGCGTTCCGTGATGTCGCGGGTCACCGACAGGACGCAAGGGCGCCCGTCGATTTCGATGACATCACTGGACATGAGGGTGTTGATGGTTTCGCCGGAAGCCAGGCGAAACGGCATTTCATAGTTGCGCAGTTTTCCTTCCGAGCGGAGGCGGTTGGCCCAGGCGTTCCGATCCACGTCTTCGGGCCAGACGCCCAGTTCCCGGGAGGTCTTGCCGATCACCTCGTCTCGCGTATAACCGAACACCTGTTCAAAGGCTTCATTGACGTCGATATAGGTCCCATCGTCCAGTTTTGTGATGGAAATAAAATCCGGACTGGCCATGAAGGCCTTGGAGAAGCGCTCTTCGGACAGACGCAGCGCTTTCGTGGCTTGTTGACGCTCTGTGATGAAACGGGCTTGTTGGATATTTTGATAGGCCATCGATGACAATTGATTGGCCAGCGTAAAGAGCGCCTGAGCCACTTTTTCGAACTGCTCTCGGGACATTTCGGTCGTGGCGTGAAAGGCTTGGGTGAAGGCGTCCTCATCCCCCCCGATTTCACGCGCATACTTCCGTATGATCTCTTCGGTTTGTGTATCGTCTCGAACCTGGCCGATTAACCAGTTGGCAATGTGTTTGCCGCCGACGGCAATGGCCGCCCCCGCATCCCACAGCCCCCCGCTCATACAAGTATGGATGCTGGGCCCATCGGGATTCATCTGTCCCAGATTCGCATCCGATTTCAAACAGTTCGCCAGCCCCTTGTCCAATTGACGAATCATGTCACACAATCGGCAAAAACGACTCGGCCTGGTAATGGGGATGCCATCCGTCTGCGTAATGATTGAAGCCACACCCGTTGCGGCGGCAAATTCGTCTTGAAGTCTTTGGATTTCCTCCAGGACGAACAAATCGGTAAACTCGATGTCCGTTTTGTCATCCAGCGGGCGGGTGAGCGCCACCAGCCGCTTTTCCAAGGCGTTTTCGGCTAGTTTTCGCTCGGTAATATTTTCGGAAACGAACAAAATGCGATGAATCTGTCCACTATTGTCTATGAGTGGAACCGTTCGCAGCAACTGGTACTGTCCGCTTACCGCCAATTCCTTTGTCATTTCCTCGCCGACAAATGTTTGTCGAACCATTTCGACAATGCCGGGCCCATCCGGTCCGTATAGTTCGTCAACGGAACGTCCAAGAAAGTCTTTGTCCGTTTTGTGGCTCTTCTGCATTTCCTGGCCGGCAATAAATCCAATTTTCAGATCTTGCTCAATGATCGCCATTTGTGAATTGGGATAATTATCCGCAATGCAGCGCAAAAGGTGTTCGTTTTCGCGAAGCGCCATTTCCGTCTGTTGGCGCCACGTCACATCCCGGCTCAGACTGACAAAATGCGTCTCTTCGCCAAGATTCAGGGCAAAAAGCGTTTGTTCAACATAAACGTCCCGTCCGTCCGGCGTGTGATATTTCAAGACGGAAGGCTCAAGGTCTTCAATGAGCGTTCCGGTCGCCGTGGCTGCCTGATACTGCGTCATAGCCTGGGCAAATTCTTTGCCTCGCAGGTCTTCGGGGGTTAGATGGATGATCAAATCCCCAATGGATCGACCGATGGCCTCCTCTCGGAGAATACCGGTCAACGCCTCGTTGAATATATTCCAGTCTGTCACGACTCCGTGCGAGTCGATCATGGCAATTCCTTCGCGGATCTGCTGGAACAGGCTTTGAAAGCGCTCCTGGCTTCCGGCCAATTCCTCTTTGGCCAGGCGCTGTTCCTCCTGGCTGCCCAGGGCCGCCCCCAGAATGCCCAAGAGGCGTTCATCCTCACGGCTGGGGCTTTGGTCCGAACGGAACAGGACGCACAAGGTTCCGATCACTTGTCCGCGACAGGCGACGGGATATCCGAAATAGGTCTTCAGTCCGTACCTGCGTACGAGCGGCTCGGTGTCGGCGTAGTCGCTTTCCGGCAGATTGCGGATGACAACCGCCGCGATCCGTTCCGCAGACCGGTTGATGATATCCGTGCACATGCGTCCCTTCGCTGGACGGCGATCGGGGAAATCGACCGGCGTGCGCCATTGGCTAATGGAACAGATCTGGTCGCCATCCAGACGATTATACAGGGCGCAGTCGGCGCCGAACAATTCCCCGCACAGGGCCGTCAGGCGATCGATATTTTCCTGAAACGCCCCGCCCAGCGCGATCAGGCCATCATTGACTTTTTCCAAACGCGCCTCGCTGGCCTGAAGCGCTTCTTCCGCTCGAACCCGATCGGTGATGTCGGTATAGATACACGCGAACTGGCCCGGCGCGGGTTGATAGACGGAAATGACACAGTGGCGGTCCCGATGGGCGATATAATCACGCAGGGTGGTGGGCCGTCCCGTCAACGCCACATGGCCAAAGGACGCAATGCGTTCGGGCGCCGTGTCGGGGATCACTTCCCGAACCGTGCGTCCCAGCACTTCATCCGCCGTCAAGCCCATCAATGCCTCATACGCGGGATTGACAGCCAGAAACCGATAGTTTACCACGGCCCCGTCGGCATCGCACAGGACCTCGTGGGAGGCGAAGCCATTCGGCATCTCCCGGAACAGCGCCTGATAGGAGCGACGACTTTCGGCCAATTCCCGCGTGGCATTTCGGATTTCGGTCATATCGCGAATGGCCGCCACTCGAACGGGACGGTTTTGATATTCGACGATGCGCACACGCAACTCCATGGGGAATTCGTCCCCATTCTTTCGCCGTCCCATGACTTCATAGGGGCCCAAGTCGCCTTCGGCGATCTTTTGGCGCATGACGTCTTGAGATGCCGGCGATCCAATCAGGGGGATCGACTGCCGGCCGAGCACTTCGTCCGGTTCGTAGCCAAACATTTCGAAGTATTGCTGGTTCGCTATCAGGACCACGCCGTGATCATGGATCGCAATCCCTTCCCAGGTGGCGTCGGACAGTTGTCGTAACCTCGCTTCACTCTGAGCCAGAAGACGGCGGGTTTTTTCGAAGTACAGCAGCAACATGCCCACCGCGGCCGTCAAGGAGAACACGGCCCCCATCAAGTACCCCCAGGGGGCGAACCAGACCACGGGCTTCAGGAAAGGATAATTCAGTTTGTGCGCCCCCCAGAAAATCAGGGTCCACCCCGTCAGGCCGGCGCCGAACTCGGTACCCGCCCGGCGCCGCAAGAGGATATAGCCGGTCCAGAAGTTCACCGCGCCCAGGACCAGAAAGGTCGGCAAGGTCAGCCACTGAAAGGACAGATCAATCCAGGGAGCGGCGACAATCCAGCAGCCGCAGAAAACAAACACGGGAAACCAGGCCCGGGCCATTCGAGATTCACTCCAGATATAGGCGCCGCTCAGGAGAAAAATACCCGACACCAGGACGCTCATCTGATTCCCGATCGAAAGGGCCGGATGGTCGCCCCAGCGCAGACTCCAAAGCAGAAAAACGAATCGGAGGGCATAGAAGGCCCAGCCGATCCCCCACACCTGCAAGGCCCGGTCGCGTTCGCGGATGTAGAGATAAAAAAAGATCAGTGTCAACAGTACCGTCGTTGTCAATGAGGCGACGACGGCCGGAAACAGCCATTCCATAACAATTCCCCCTCGACCGATAGGCGGATTGTATTGAGCCGAAAGGCGCGCGTCATCTGTTTTAAAGGCGATGAGGCGTTTATTTCAATCGACGATCGGGCGTGTCCTTCGCCCCGGTCCCGGACCGATGTGGCGTGAAAAGAAGTTGGATTTTGCTTGAGGCGTTTTGGGTCGGCGGAGGATAATCGTTGCATTGGCTTCGAAATGGAATTCGAAAATCTTGGCCTCTTGAATAGAAGTATGATTTCCGAAGCCCCGAACCTGCCATCCCTGCCGGTCAGTTATATCGCGAGCCGGCCGTTGGGATTTCATGACCGATCCGCGAGTTCACATCCCTTTTCAGGGGATGTGTCGGGCGCCTCCGTTGAATCCGACGGTCGGAGGCGATCGGAATCGTCGGTCATTATTGACATCAGCGCATCCACGTCGCACATTGCGGCGCGGCACCGTGTGATGAATTCCGAACGAACGGCAGAATCCGAGCGGGCGGATCGATTTGCCGAGAGTTTGCGGTTTGCCGTTTACAATCAGTTTGGGTACGTTTCGTCGCTCCATCCCCTGATGGTCGGACAGAGAATCGACACCTATGCCTGAGACGCGACTGCATCTGTAATTTTAGGAAGAGACCTACGACTAATGACACATCAAGATGATACAGCACAAGCCTTGCTCACTCACCCGGATGAATGGGTGGACCTGTACGGCGACTACCTTTATCGCTATGCCCTCACCCGTCTTCGCGACACCGACGTGGCCCAGGACACTGTTCAGGAAACGTTTCTGGCTGCGCTCAAGGCCCGCGAACGCTTCTCGGGGCGATCGTCCGAGAAGACCTGGATGATGGGGATCTTGAAACACAAAATCATTGACCGCTTGCGGGCCAAGTACCGGGAACGGCCCATCAGCGAACTGGAATCCGAAACCGAAGACGGCGTCGAAGATATCTTCGACCGGTTCGAACATTGGAAAGAAGGATACAGCTCGTGGGAGACAGATCCGGCCAAGATTTTGGAGAATGCGGAGTTCTGGGAAGTACTGGAGAAATGTATCAAGAAGGCGCCTGAGCGTCTAAGTCAGGCTTTCGGCTTGCGTGTGATTGACGGTCTGAGCACAGAGGAGACGTGTGAGATCCTCAAAGTGTCCCCCGGGAATCTGAACGTAATGTTGTACCGAGCCCGGCTGCGAATTCGTAAATGTCTGGAGATCAACTGGTTTGCGTAAACTATTCGTGCTCTTATTTCTATCGTGCAAAGAGGCCACCCGTCTGGCCTCGGATTCACGGCAACGACAACTCACACTGATTGAACGCATTCGTATGCGATTTCACATGCGACTGTGTCTCATGTGTCGGCGATGGGAAGATCAGATGTACCTCATTGATGACCTGTTCCGACAATACCCGGAAGTTATCGAATCGCAGGACAGTCCCCTCTATGGACAACTGAGTCTGGACACCAAGGAGCGAATGCGTCAGGCCCTGCAAGAAGCACAACTCAGCAGCTAACCCTTTCCCCCAAACGACGCGCAAAAACCGTTTTTGCATTTGAACCCAAACGCCTTCGGCGACAGGAATTGTCGCTGGAGGCGTTTTTTTATTTGTTTTCAGAACTCGAATCGGCGCATCCTTGAAGATGCTTCGTATTTAAATGACGGCGGCCGGCGCAAGCCGCGGTCGGCTGATTGCATATTCGAGGAAACATCCTGTTCATTCTTTGTCAGAGTCTGAATCATCATGACTGTTGTTCGACCTTCCCTTGATCCCACTTCGCCGCGGGCGACCCCCCTCGACGAGGACTCGTATGCCCTGTCTCGGATGCGACGGCGCAAGCGCATCTATCGCTTGATGGCTTTCGTCGCCACCTATGGCGCCATCATCTGGCTGGTCAGTCCCTGGTTCTTCTGGGCGCCCCTCCGCCAAAAGGTCGACGATGTCCTCAGTCAGCCTCTACGCGCGGTCGTGCCCCTGGAGGTCGTCAACGTGGACAAGACACGGGAAAAACGGGACGAAGCGTATCGAACATCGCCCCTCATTGTCAAATATGACAGCCAGGTCCTGCAAACGGCGAATCAAAATTTGACCAAACTCATTTCCTCCGCCCGTGAAATCGCCCGAGACTACCAGACATCCCAACAGACACAGGTCCCCATGACCTTGACGCGGGCGGCCGAACGCCTGCGCCTGCGACTCGAAAACATGGGGCTGGGGGGGCTGAACGATGATGTGCTGATCTCCCTTCTCACCGGACTGGCCCAAAATAATAACTTCGTCGCCTCCATCCAATCGCTCTTGACGGAAATCTACATCACCCATGGCTTGGCTGAACGCCTCAATCAACTCCTGGCGGCCCAGGAACGGGGCGAACTGCTCATTGAAAATGAGGATCAGCCTCCATTGGGCATTCCAATCCAGCGGGACTATACGATCAATCTCGATGACTATGACCGCCTGTATAAAGTCATCGCTTCGTCCCGGGCCGGTTTGCGCTATATGCCCAGCGGCGGCAAAATGCGGAAGGCTCGCAATGAAATCACGTCGCTTCTGGCGCAGGCCCCCAATATCTACATTGATCACACACGAACGAGCCAACACCGCCAGGAGGTCGTGCAATCCGTGGAGCCGGTTGTGGACCGGTACGATGTCGGGACGGTGTTGATTCCGGCCCAAACGCCCCTGACGCGGGAACATCTGGAGATTCTGTCAGCCGTTAACGATCAGACCGAACGCCACCTGGCTCGGGAAGCCCTGGCGGGCGCCGTTTTCATCGCCTTGGCCTATGGCTTTATTCTGTTGTATTTGCGTCGTTTTCATTCCGACCTGAGGATGACGGCTTCCACGATCTGGCTGGTTTTTCTGCCGATTCTCAGCGCGCTGGCTTTGGGACGCCTGGCGCTGATCTTGATTCCCGACCCCAATCTCGAGGTGGCCGGCTATCTGTTCCCGGCCGGCATGGTCGGCATTCTGGGACTGATGCTCGTGGATGCGCGGCTGGCCATTGTGATGGTGGGGGCCTCGGCCCTGATCTTCGGAATCGCCGTGGAATACAATCTGGCCTTTGTCGCCACCGCCATCGCCGGTGGGGTCACGGGCATGGTCGGCCTGTATCATATGCGCGAACGCAAACAATTCCTCATGACCGGAACCCTGATCACACTCGTCAACATCCTGTGCGCCGCTCTGTTCAGCTACGTGATTCGTCCGGACGGGCAATGGCCTCGAACGGCGTCTGAACTCGCGCCATTGACCGCCGCCCTGGCCAACGGCCTCCTGTGCATTCCGCTGGTCTATTATATGCCGATCTTCTATGAGCGCTTTTTCGGCGTCATCACGGATATTCACCTGCTGGAGCTGACCGCCCGCCACCCCTTGCTGTTGCGCATGGAGCGCGAAGCGCCGGGCACCTATCAACACAGCCTCAACGTGGCCAAACTCGCCGAAGCGGCCGCCGACGCCATCGGCGCCAATTTCCTGCTCACCCGGGCCGGCGCCTATTTCCACGACATCGGAAAAATAATGAAGCGCGAATACTTCACGGAAAATCAGGTCACCCCCGACGAGACCAACATTCACGAGAAACTCAAACCCAGCATGAGCACGCTGCTGATCAAGAACCATATCAAAGAAGGCGTGGAAATGGCGCTCAAGGCGGGCCTGCCGCCGCGAGTCGTCGAATTTATCCCCCAGCATCACGGGACCATGCTGATTTCCTATTTCTACAACACCGCCATGCGGCAATACGAAAACTCCGAAACGAAGGAACCGGTAGAGGAAGATGAATTCCGCTATCCGGGCCCCAAACCTCAGACGCGCGAGACGGCGATCCTGATGATGGCCGACTCTGTGGAGGCGACGGCGCAATCCAAATTTTCCAGTCGCGTCGTGGACGCCGACGACATCCGCCTCCTGGTTCGCGATTCCGTGCGAATGCGATTCAACGACGGACAGTTTGATGAATGTCCCCTGACCCTGCGGGACCTCCATCTAATCAACGAATCCTTTGTTCAGACGCTGAAAGCCCGGTATCACCGGCGTGTGGCTTATAAGAAATAAAGAATCTCAACATTTTCCACCCCAATGGAGAAAGAACATGCCTCGTAAAAAAATGTCCCGGCGCGAGATTTTCAAAATGGGATCCGGTCTGGCCGTCGCCGCCGCGGTTCCGTCCATTGTCCCTTCCAGCGTTTTCGGCCAATCGGCGCCGAGCAATCGCGCCCACATCGGGATTATCGGGTGCGGCGACCGCTCGGGCGCCGCCGGCGTCTATAATCAGTATGCGAAATCGAAGATCATCGCCGTTTGCGATCCGATCAAAGAGCGGCGCCTCCAGAAAAAGAACGCCTTCCAGGCCGCATACGATTATAATGACTTCCGGGAACTGCTGGCCCGTGAAGACATTGACGCCGTCCATATCGCCACGGCGGACCATTGGCATGTCCCCATCTCCCTGGCCGCGGCCCGGGCCGGCAAGGATATGTACACGGAAAAACCTCTCGGCATCAGCATCGAACAGGATCTGGCCGCCCGACAGATCGTAGACACATACGACCGCATCTTCCAATACGGCACACAGCACCGGTCGATGACCCATATCCGCTATTCCCACGAAATTGTATTGAACGGCCATATCGGCGCGGTGAAGGAAATTTATGTCTGGGCGCCCAAAGGGGAATCCGGCGGTTCGGCCACGCCCGTCCTTCCCGTTCCCGACGGATATGACTATGACCTCTGGCTCGGGCCGGCCCCTCAAAAGCCGTTCTGCCGGGATCGGAACCTGGTCCAGGGCAACCGCAACGGCATCTTCCACATTTACGACTACGCCCTCGGTTTTATTGCCGGCTGGGGCGCCCACCCTCTCGATCAACTCCAGTGGTGGGCCGATGAAGTCGGACGCGGCATCCCCGTCACGTATGAGGGAACGGGCATCATCCCCACGGAAGGACTCTTCGACACGCTGACACACTGGAACATGACCTGTACGTATGCCGATGGCGTCGTGATGCGGTTCATGGACAATGAGACGGCGCGCACAGTCGTCCCCAACTATAACAAATTCAACAGCGGCGACGGTGTCTTGCTCGTGGGCGAAACGGGGTGGGTGGCCGCCTGGCGGGGGGGCTGGACGGCCTCGTCCGAAGAACTCCTGCGTAAAGGGAAAGATCCCGGCAAACAACACCTGATGGTGAGCAATGGCCATCAGACGGCCTTT
>JADFCT010000106.1 GCA_017161665.1 Candidatus Sumerlaeota bacterium | reverse complement strand
CAACCATCTTCTTTTCCTTCTATTCTTCATGGTTCGAAAAAAAAGATTCCACCGCGCCGCGCCCCGATGTGATTTGCGTCGTTGCGTCTTCGCGCCTTGGCGTTTGAAAAAAAGCCATCGCGCTGTGCTTCGACGCCATTTTCATCATTTGTTGTGAGCGCCGGAGGCCGCTCATGGATAACTCCTTTGGAAAAAAAAGCCCTTCCCCAGCCCCCATCCTTTACTCGGGCTTGCCTCGGAGCATCGAAAACAAGCCTCAGGATCCATCCAATCCGGAGGCTCCCGTGTCCTTTTGGCCATTAATCTGTTCCAACGACAGGGCGCCTCGGCCTCCGATGCGACTGCCATAGATTTCCAATCCGCGGATTTGACCGCGGAACTGTCGATCCAGGCCCGCGCCGCGAAGGGTTTCGTTGAAATTGCCGATGGCCAGTCGCCCGCTGTCGCTGCCGGTGGGACCGTTGGAATAGTTCGTCGTCCGGTCCAACTGGACCTCTTTCCCTTCATGGCCAAAATACCAGGAGACATTTTTCTGGGGTTTCATGGCATCATAGGTGACGGCGAAGAACGTCCATTCGCCCACCTTCAGTTGTTGGGAGGAACTGTCATTTCGGATTTGGTCGGGCCATTCATTGACGGCCAGTCTCATGCGTCCGTCCTCCAGATGGACCAGATCCATTCCGGACCGATTGTGGTTCAGCGTAAAGAGAATGCGATTGCCGCCCGAGCCGATGTTCAGGCTTGCCGGGCGCAACCAGCCCAGGACGGTGAACGACTGTAGTTCTTCCAAATCCTCAAGGGGCTGGTCGCCAAGGGTGATCCACTTCCAGGGCTCGCCCCCCTTGCCGAAATCATAGGCGCCGTCTGGCGTTTTTGGCACGGCGCCCTGATTTTCGGAGAGGGGAGGCGCGTCCTGGTCGGCAAATCCAAACCGGACAATGGGCGCCGTGGAGGGACGATCGACGTTAATGGAGAGCCAGGTCGCCGCCGAGGCGCCGGCGCCGTTGGTCACGGTCAACCAAACCCGATAATTGCCCGGTTTCTCATAGACATGGGTGGGATTGGATTCGGTGGACACGCTCCCGTCTCCGAATTCCCAGCGACAATGCATCGCGCCGGATCCCTTGAAAGCGACTTTCAGCGGTCCAATGCCTTCGGTCGGCTCGGCCTGGGCGACCGCCTGGGGACGTTTGGGTTCGTCCGGCCCATAGGGCGTCAGGCGAATGGCATAATCCGGGTAAGGCGGCTTAAACTCAAAGGCGCCGCTCTCTCCCGTCCCCAGGGGACGAATGGTCATGGTCCAGGGATCGATGCCGTCCAGTTTGTATTTGTCGTCTCCCAGGGCGCCGAATGTTTCCTCAATGATGTTCGATCCGGAAGACCGATCCCTCTCAAAATAGATAAGGGCACAGGCGCCGGGCTTGACCAATCCATGGACCGGTCCCTCACCGCCGATTGGGAGCATTTCCTGATAGGGCGCCTCTTCGATGAGTTCTTTCAGGAAGGCGATTCGCGCCGGGCTTTGTCCGTGGAGGACGCCGCCTTTGGACCACCAGAGGATATCCTCGGGGTGTTTGTAGGTTTCACCATGGCCCACATAGGCCCCGCCCATTGTGCCCAGCCAGAAGTAGCGCGTCATCTGTTGAGCGGTCAGATTGCCCCATCCCTGGGGCACATCGCCTTCATACCGGCACTCGTCGAAGATCAATGGTTTTTTGTATAGAGCCCGCCATTCATCGATTTGGTCGAAATTGGACCGTTGAATGCTGACATGGGTCACCCAGGGCTTGGTATGATCGTAAAATTCCCTGCAATTGTGGATACTCCGCAATCGGTCATAGGGGTCCGCGTCGCGCACAATCTGAAAGAAGCGATCCCAATCCGCCATCGTCTTGTCGCGCATCAGGTCATACTCATTCGCCATGGACCACCAGACATTGCGATAGGCGGCCAGGCGCGCCACCACATAGCGCAGATACCGGTCATCGCTTTCGGCGTCCATGTGAGCGAAGCCCCACCGATCATAACCGTGAAACAGAATCAGATCCGCTTCGATGCCCAAGGCGAGCAAATCGCCCACCCGTTTTTCGAAGCGCTGGAAAAACGCGGGATTGAACCGCGAATAATCCCAATCCTTCAGGGGCTTTCCTTCGTAAGGGTAGAGTGGCGGCTCGTTCTTGTTATAGACATAATCCTTGGGGAAGACGCACATGCGCATTTTGTTGAAGGGCGCCTGGCGCAACGTGGCCAGCGTCTGTTCCTCGAGGGCCTCTCCCTGATGGGCCCAGGCGTAACAGGTCGTGCCAACGGAAAAATGAGGCGTCCCGTCGGCGTAAGCCAGACGGAACGTATCCGCCACCCGGACGGGGCCATGGTTGCCCGGCGACGGGGCCACGCAGTCAAACCGTCCGCGCCGGCCGTTCAAATCCGGAACATTGCTTTGCGTCACATAGGTCCACTCGCCCACCGCGTCGGGCATGAACCGCACGCGATACACCCCATCGCCGTCGTAAAAGCCGGACGGTTCAAAGATCCGATCGCCCTGAGAGAAGCGGGCGCTCAACGTCACATCCACAAAGGGATTCCCATCGCGGGGCCCCTTGAGCGATAATTCAAAGATCCCCCAGCGTTCGACGCTCCCGTCTGTCTCGTTGCCTTGGGCGATGAAGGCGCCCCCCGACAGGATTGTAAAAGCCGCAAGAAACTGTCCAATTGTTGATCCGATCCTGATCATTTTTCATTTTTCCTTTCTGAAGGTTTTGTCAGGCTTCAAAATAGACGCCGCCCTTTTCAAGGGCTTCGCGCAGAGTCGGGTATTTCAGTTCCCGGGCGCCGCATCGCTTGGCGGCGCACAGGGCCGCCGCCGTTCCGGCCGCCTGGCCCTGGCCCATGCAACAGACCGTGTTGCGCGTGGACATGTGGGCGCGATGATCGGACGTGATCAACATCCCCGCCGCCCAGAGATTCTCGATGCCCGCTACGCACAAGGCCCGATAGGGCAGGCCATAGGCGCCGCCGTTTTTGATTTGAATCCTCGGCGCCGAATCATGGAATCCATAGGTAAAGACATCATCGTCGAAGTGACGGGCCTCCACCACATCCTCATGGGTCATGTCATAGTCGCACTGGATCAGGCGACCGCGCCGAATGCACACGCTGGGGCTGGTCCGGGCGATGAATGCCTTCTCACAACCGGGGACATATTTCCGGAACAGCAACATGCCTTGATACATGCGCCGACGCAATTCCAATTCCGCCGCCGCCAGACTGTCGCGATTGAGCGTGGAGCCGCCCTCGGGTAGCGTCAGATTCAACTTGATGAACATGAGGTAATTATCATGGACCGTCGTCGTGACAGAGGACATGCCGATCTTTGCCGCCTCGGCGCCGAACTCGGGCGACGCCTTGGCGAAACTGCCGCCCAACCGGATGATGCGGTTCTCCTCACCACTCCGGACGCCTTCGGCATAGTCGCCCACGGCATTGGCTTTCTTGAAGAAATCAAAATATTGATCGATGCTCACATTGCCCAGTCCCATGGAATTGACGACGGGATAATCGTTGGGCGTCGTGAACTGGGCGCCTCCGAAGGCGCACAGATCCCCAAAGGCGGTGCAATCGATAAAGGCCTTGGCATAAATCGCCTCGCGACCGTTGACGCTTTCGGTCAAGACGCCCTCGAGGCGATCACCCTGCCGGATCGCTCCGGTCACCAGCGTATTTACGGCCAGGAAAACGCCCGACTCGGCCAGCATCTCCATGGTCACCAGCTTGTAGAGTTCCGTATCCACGCACGTGGCCACCGAATCGTAGTCCGACCGACCGGTCTGTTCGGGATATCCGCTGGAGCCACCGATCTTAACAAGCCGATCGATCAGTTCCTCAGGAATCCCGCGCACGACTTTGCGTTTCTTCACGCCGGGAAAGGGTTTCCACAGGTTGTAAAAACTGTGGATTCCCGTCCCGCCTTCGGTGGCCGTACCGCCGGTGTAGCCTCTGCGTTCGATGAGGATCGTTTGGGCGCCTTGACGCGCCGCCGCCAGGGCCGCAATGACGCCGGCCGTCCCGCCGCCGGCCACCACCACATCGAATTCGCGCACAGGCAGATCGCGCGGCGCCTCGCGATAGGTTTGCCCGGATCGTTCGCCTTCTGCGCCCGGACCGTGAACGGACGCAGCGGTCCATGCGCCCATTCCCAACAACATGCCTTGTTTTGAAAAATGCCGACGATTCATTTGCAATCCCTCCATGACATCCCAGCCCGTCGGGAGATTCCTGCCAGACCGAGGCGCCGATGCGCCATTTAGTTTTTCAATGTTTCTCGCAGAATTGGATGCGATTGCAAGGCGTTTTGACTGAACGCCGGAGCGCGGGCGCGCCCCCCCCCGCTGGGTTAGAGGAAGGACAGTTGTTCGCCGGCGATCGGTTTTTCCACTCTCGCCGGGAACGAGCCGTCTGCGGTGCGGACATCGATTTTGTCCTGACGGTCCACTTCGTCGGCAGAGCGGACAATGACGCCATCCCGTTGGCGCGTGACAATCGAATACCCCCGCTCCAGGATAGCGGTGGGGTTGAGGGCCTCAATCATTTCCGTCAACCGGCGCAAGTGATGGGCCGTGTCGCGCATTCGGGATTGAAGGGCGCGGTCCATGCGCAGGCTCAGTTCGTCGAGCCGCTGGCGGGTTTGGTGAATGCGATCCAGAGGACGGCGCATCCCATAACTGTTGCGCGCCACGTTCAGGCGCATCCGCGCCCGTTCAAGAGTCCGACTCAAAGCGCGATGCAGTCGAATGTTCAGGTGCTCCACCTGTTCGGCCATTTCCCGCCGACTGCGGACAACAATCTCAGCGGCGGCGGACGGCGTCGGGGCGCGCAGGTCGGCCACGAAATCCGCAATGGTGAAATCCACCTCATGGCCCACGGCGCTGATAACCGGAATGCGCGAATCGAAAATAGCCCGCGCCACAGGCTCCTCGTTGAAGGCCCACAGGTCTTCGATCGACCCCCCGCCCCGCGTGACGACGATCACATCCACATTGGCCAACGCATTGAACCGACGAAGGGCATGGGCAATCTGGGCGGCCGCTCCCTCGCCCTGAACCAGGGTCGGCCAGATCAAGACCTCCATCCCCGCGAACCGCCGCCCCAGGACATTCAAAAAGTCCCGAATCGCCGCGCCCGTCGGTGAGGTGATCACACCGATACGCGCCGGCAGGAACGGAATGGGCTGCTTGCGTTCGGGGGCGAAAAGCCCTTCCTTTTCCAGTCGTTCCTTCAGTTCCTGGAATTGCAGCCACAACCGCCCCCGTCCGGCTTCGGTCATGGACGCCACGATCAGCTGATAGTTGCCCCGCGGGGCATAAACGCTGATCTCGCCACGCGCTTCGACCTGAAGCCCATCGGCGGGACGAAACGACAGACGCGAGACACCGGAGGCCCACATCACACAGGAAATCTGGGCGTTTGCGTCCTTGAGGTTAAAATAAGCGTGCCCCGACCGGGCGATCGTCAGATTCGAAATCTCGCCCTCCACATGAACCCGCCCGATCTGGACTTCCAAAAGTCGCTTGATCTCCTGCGTCAGACGCGAAATCGTCAACGGCCGGGCGGAAACGGGAGAAGAGGAAGTGATCTCGGACACAATGAATTTCCCTATCAAATGGACTGGCCACGGCGACATGGGGCGGAACAGACATAGCCCAATGGGCAAAGGCGGCGCAAACACAAATCCGCCCTTCGTCCCCGGCGCACAGCCCCCTGAGACGCCTCACACGGTGACGGGGCGGCCTTCCTTGAGAAAGACTTTGGGGAACTGATGTCCCAGGTGGGTGACCACCTCATAGTTGATGGTTCCCCACCATTGGGCGATGGTCTCGGCGCTCAGAACGGCGTCGCCGTCCCGCCCCATGACCGTGACGCTGTCGCCATAAGCGGCTTCCTTGAGATCGGTCAAATCGAGCAGGGATTGTTCCATGCAGATGCGCCCAAGAACGGGAACGAGTCGGCCGCGGACAATCATTTGCGCCTGTCCCATGCCGGCTCGCATATACCCGTCGGCATATCCGACAGGGGCCACGCCGATGACCGAATCGCGACGCGTGATAAACTGGCGCGAATAGGACAGGCCCCGGCCTTTGGGGATGTGGCGCACGCTGATCAATCGGGCGCGGACGGACATGACGGGGCGCAAAGGATAGTGTCGCTCATACCAGTCAGAGGGATAGCAGCCATACGTGGACATGCCCGGCCGCACCAGAACCCGGGGGGCCTCGTCGAAGCGCATAGCGCCGTCGCTATTGGCCAGATGCCGGACGGGCGGCAGCAGATTCTGTTCGTGCAGCGCTTGGGCCACGGCGTCGTAACAGGCGATCTGATCCCGGCTGACGGCGTCGTCCTCGTCGTCGGCGTTGGACAAATGGCTCATCAATCCCCGCACATCCAGACCGGGCAGCGTCCGGAGGAACCGGGCAAAGGCCACCGCGTCTTCCGGCGAAACCCCCAAGCGGCTCATTCCAGTATCGATTTTGAGATGAACACCGATCCGGCGTCCCGCCGCTTGCGCCGCCTCGGAAAGCGCGCGAGCCGGTTCGGGACGGAAGACGACCACATCCAGATCCAGTTCCACGGCCAGCGTGGCTTCTTCGGGAAACAGGGACGTCAGGCACAGGATGGGCGCCTCGAATCCGGCGGCGCGCAAGCGCTGCGCCTCCCACAGGCGGGCGACACACACGCCGTCGGCGCCTTGTTCGATCAGGTGTTTCGACACGGGATTCAAACCGTGGCCGTAGGCGTTGGATTTGACTACATGAAAGATTTGGGTTCGGGGTCCCACCCGATCGCGAATTATCCGATAGTTGTGCGTCAGGGCGTCGAGATCAATTTCAATCCATGCCGGCGTAAACGAAGGAAAAAGATTTTGTAATGCAGGAGCAGGAAACAGGGACATGATACCAGATCCGGGAACACAGAATATTGAGCCATCGTTGGCTTTATCTTAGAACCGCTAACCCAAAGGGGCAACCGATGTTTTTTGCCGGGGATCCGTTGACGCGATGGGGCGTCCGAGCCGTAACGAGTCGGCCGTGTCAGAGGATTCCGTGAGGGATCGTGCAGAATTGAAACGAGACGCATTCCATCAGGGAGCGGCGGGGACCGTCGCCGGGATTTTGATGTCCACTCGCGCCAATTTCCCGGCCTGGAGGACCGTGGCGCCGCCCTGTCGCTTCCCGGCGTGATCCACGCTGAAAACCTGATAGCGTCCCGCGCCGAGATTGGTGGCGACATAAAAGCCACTACAGTCCGCCTGGACGGTTCGCCGCGTGGGGCCCAGGAGGTGCACTTTGACGCCGTCGCCCGCCCGTGGCGTCGTGGCGCCGTCGAGCAGGACACGTCCCACCATGATCCCGGTCTGAGGCGTATCGATCCAGTCCGCCGCCGGCAGGGGGGCGGGGTAACGATTGATGGATGAGGCCAGGGAACGCCAGAACCCGTTATACTCGCGGCTGGACTTGGCCGGTTGGGCATAGGAATAGACCAGATAGCCATTGGTGGATGTATCAGCGGCGGCAATTTGAATTTGCCGAATGGATTCGGCGGCCGATTGAAACCAGCTCCCCTGTCCGATGGCGATATGGCGACCGGCGGCCGCCTTGCCCGCAAAGGTGATCCAGTCGCGGTAGTCCCGTCGCTGATCTGTCTTGAATTCGCGTTTATAGTTCATCAGGCAGACAATATCCACACAGCCTTCCTTGAGCCAGCCCACCCAATCCTGGAAGACCTGCTTATAGGGCGACGCATTCTCAAATCCATAGCGGGGGCTGCCATAAGTGATCCCTGCCACGGACACTTTGACCCGGGGCTTGACGGTCTTGACCGCGGCATAAACCCGCCGCACCAGCGCGGTGACCTGATCGCGGCGGAATTGGCTCCATTCGGGATCGTCGGGGCTGGGTTGGCGTTTTGTCTGATACTGGGCCCGGAATCGGGCGAGGGCGTACGGGTTATAGCCCCATTGCTGATCGGGATAGCGCACGTAATCGAGATGAATCCCGTCCACGTCATAGCGGCGAGCGATATCCTGGGCCACCGAGGCGGTATGGTCAATCACGCCCGGAGCGCCGGGATCCAGAAAGACGATGCCCCCCAGGTCCGTTCGTCCTCGATTATCCTTACAGACCATATAGGGGTATTTCATCAGGACGTGATCAGCTGGCAGTTTGGCGTCCTTGGTGGATATCTTGTAGGTGACGATCCAGGCATGGACTTCGATGCGGCTTTGGCCTTTGGATGTGTCGTGACACAGGGCGATGGCATGGGACAGGGGATCGTAGCCGGGGGCCATATCCTTGGCGGCCGGCTCAAAGCGCGAGCGGTAGTAAGCGTCGCCCGTCTTGCGCACTTCAATGAAAAGAGCGTTGAGTTTATTGGTTCGCATGTGGCGAATGAGGGTAAACATCTGTTCGGGTGTCTTAAACCCTTCATGGAAGGCGTCCACCCAGAGTCCGCGATAGGCCGGTTCCGGCGCGATGGATTGCGCGCTCCGCAAAACAGGGGCCGGTCGTTGGGCCTGAGCGGACAACCCCCGGCCCGTGCAAAGCAACAGAGGCAGGATGGCAAGGCGAAGCCACCGGAGCGATTGGGGACAGTGGAAAGGGTAACAACAGTTCATGGGAGCAGGGCCTTGGCCAGATCGGTCTACATGATGGTGTCTCTGGAAGAAAATAACAGGCGATTTCGTCTTGCGAATTTCCACTCAACGATTCGAACGGATCGTTTTTTATGCCCTCTTTCGTTGAGGATACAAAACCGGCGGGGCGTTTCAAGATTGCGAAACATCCCGCCGTTTTGAGTCAGAGAACTTACTGCGCCGCTGTCGCGGTGGTAATGAGGGTCGCCGTCGCAGCGGTATCGTCGGGCAGAGTCGCTGTGTTGGAAGTGGCCTGTTCGGCTTTCATTTTCATCATTTCATCAAACTGCCGCTTCCGGATTTTCATTCCCGGCAACCGGTCTTTGGCTTCCTTGGCCGCCTTGGCCGCCAATGTTTCCGGATATTTTTCGAGGAGACTGTTGGTCAGGGCCTCATAGGCCTCGAAATCACCCTGACGGGCATAGACGGTGAGAATGTTCCCCAGGATGGTGGGGAAGGATTTGCTGTTCAGGTTTTTGATCAGGAATTCCTCGGACATTTTCATGATGGCCTGGATTTCCTTTTCAATGTCGGGCGATATTTCCAGGTTTTCCTCATAGCGGTTTTCATAGACATTATAGACGGCGCCGAAGAACTCCATGAACAGTGAGCTGGTGGTATTTTTCTCGAGGTATTCACGACCGACACGCAGGGCGGCCAGGTTATTTTTGCGCAGTTCATAGAGCCGGCTTTTTTCAAGAACGACTCGGGCCACTGACTGCTCCTTGGCATAGGCGAGCCACATTTTTTCACGGGGGTCAGGGGCCGTGGTGGGAGCGTCATCGGCCACGGGGGTCGCTGCCGATGCGGTGGAGGCTTCATCGGCTTGGGTCGGTCCCATCAGGTCTTCCATGGTGAATTCTTTGTTTTCCAGTTCCTCAATTTTTTGATCCAACAGGTTGATGGCCTCGGCGTAAGCCTTTTCCGCTTCCGCTTCCTGACCAGCCACACTGTGATAGTAGGCGATTCCGGTCAGGAACTTGCGTCTCAATTCCGTGTTGGGTTTGCGATTGAGATAGGTCTTATAAACCTGAATCGCCGAGGCGTAGTCCTCGCGTCCGGGTTCACTGAGTCGGGCGGCCACCGCTTCGCACATGGCGATCATGGGCTGCTCACCGAGAACGTCTTCGCAGTCTGGATGTCTGTCCAGGAACTGATCAATGACCGCTACAGCCTGATCGGGTTGATCCTCGCCCACCCATGACAGGGCGACGCCGGTGCTGAAGTTGGCGATTTCCCTGAGTTCCTTGGACTCGGCAATGAGTCCCAGGAGCAGTTCGCGCGCCCGGCCATAATTTTCAGCCCGCAGGTTATAGTAGGCTAGTCGGTCCCGCATCTGCGAATGGAATTCGGTCTTTGTTGTCGCCGCGTCCATTTCCACCAATTGGGCCTCGGCCATTTTGATGGCGTCCGTGGTGTTTTTCTCGTTTTCGAGCATGACGCGAATTCGGTCATTGAACGCCTGAAATCCGATCGGTGTGTTGATGTCGTTACGCTCGCACAC
>JADFCT010000105.1 GCA_017161665.1 Candidatus Sumerlaeota bacterium | reverse complement strand
ACATGCCCCCCGCGCTGGGCGGCGGCCCCATCCCCAATGGCAAAGTCATGGGCGGTTATGACTTTGGCAACGCCGATGCCGATCCGGCCCCCGACGGCGACGCCCACGGGACCGCCGTGGCGGCCATTGTGGCCGGGATCAATACCTTACAGGGTGACTACATCGGCGGCGTGGCGCCCGACGCCCGGCTCTATGCGCTCAAGGTTTCGCCGGGCGGTTCGGGTGTGCCGGTGGAAGACGCGGTGATTGCCGCCTGGGACTGGTGCGTGAGCCATCAATACGACGATCCGGCCAATCCCATCCTGGTCATCGCCAACGCCTTCGGCCAGGAGCGCTTTACGGCGCCCGACGCCTGTAACCGCTATAGCCCCCTGATGACTCTCGCCGCCGATCAGGCGGTCGCCTCGGGCATCGCCGTCATCGCCGCTTCGGGCAACGATGGCTATACCGACGCCATGCAGTGGCCGGCCTGCATTTCCAGCGTGATATCGGTCGGCAGCGTCTATGACGCCGCCACGCGCCCCAAACCCTTCACGGTCTGCATTGATCCGGACACGGTGAGCGCCGACACGGTTCCGTGCAATTCCAACAGCGCCTCCTTCCTGGATTTCCTGGCGCCGGCCTACGACACGGCCACCGCGGATCTTTCCGGAGCGAGTGGCTATAGCGATTCAGACTACTATCTGGCCTTCGGGGGCACCTCGGCGGCCACCGCCTACATGGCCGGCGCCGTGGCGGCCATTCAGTCCGCCTCCCAGGGGCGCATTAATAAAAATCTGCGTGTCACGTCCCTCATCAATCTCGTCAAGCGAACGGGGCGGGAAATCACTGACACGAAAAACGATCAAGTCAACGCCCGCGTCAACATCGCCGACGCCGTGGAGGCCATCGTTGTCGCGCCGCCGCTGCCCGACCCCCTGCCGCCGGTGTTGGATCAGGAGTTCGAATACAACGGGTTCCCCAGCGCGCCGCCCACTTTCGAAAACGGCTATGGCGCCAGTGTGTCGTTCGCCATGGGCTACTATCTGCGCACATACCTGGCGGCGAAACGCAATGGATGGACCGCCGAGGATTTGGAAAGCCCCATGCGTCAGGCCAGCCCCTATTTCCTCTGGAACAACGGCGGGAGCGACGACCTTTACCTGGCCGCTCAATTGCTGGAGGGGCGCGGGGCGCCCACCATGCGCAACTATTCGTCCTATTTCCAGACAACGGACGCCTATCATCTGCGTGAGGCCGAAACCTTTCAGAGCCTCGGCGCCCGTCCCTTCTTTATCCATCGACCCGTGCTCAACAAGCAGGGTGAATTCAAAGGCGGGCGCTGGAACAATGACACGAACGAGCTCAAAGAATGGCTGGACGGCGGCGGCGCGTTTGTCGTCGGGCTGCCGGTCTATCAAAGCCTCCTGGACTATTCGCCCAACCCCAACAGCGCGGACGTGCGGAATGCCATTTATACGCGCCGCGACACGGAAGACGATCCCCTCATCGGATTCCAGGCCGTCTGTGTGGTGGACTACCTGCAATCCGTTCGCGCCTTCAAGATCGTCAACTCCTGGGGCGATGACTGGGGCGTGCATCCCTTCCTCGGTGTGCTGGACAATCCTCAGGCGGACTTCATTCCCCGCGGGTACGCCTGGATCAGCTTCGAGTTCATCCGCGACTATGCCGTCGAGGCGTGGTGGATGCGTGACGTGGAACCCGTCGAAGTCTTCAGCGAGCCGGCATATAACGGCGCCGCGATTGTCACGAAAACGCCGGACTACATCATCAAGTACAAAGGCCCGGGCACGCTGGTCTGGGAAACGCCGGATTATCTGCCCATCGAGGACTATGACCCCGCGGATGGCCCTGTTGTGAGCATCATTGGCGGCGGAACCCGCGACACGCTGAAAATCAAACTTCGCAATGCGCCGCCCTTTGGCACACGCCTGCCCGTCATTCAAAGCGACGGCGGATTCCGCAAACTCTATACCGAAGCGCCCATCGGCCTGTTGACCGTCGGCGGCGACCTCAAGAATCTGTCCACGAAGAATAGTCATATCGAAACCGTGCGCGTCGGCGGGATTCTGAAAAAAATCCGGCTCAAGGCGCGGCCCGATTCCTCCTGGCCTGAAGTCGCCTCCTGGCATTATCGCAACGCCTACGTCCGCTCCACGACTGGCAAGACCCTGCCCGACGCGGGCATTGAGATGAAACTGCCCCATCGCCTGTACACCCGCATCCACTCGACGGCCAACCACGCGCAGACCATCGACGCGCCGGCCATCCAGGTTCGCGCCCTGGGCGTGATGATCCGCGAGTTCATCGCGCCGGAACAGGACATCTCCCAGATAATCACGGAGTCGAAGGTCTATGGCGAAACCGATTGGAGCCCGCAGTATGTGGCCTTCGGGGGGGTGGATTCGCCGGTGGACCCCGTCTCGGTCCTTTCGTTGAATTCCGTCGCCGGCGCCGCTCCCCAATCGGCGTCGGTCGCCCAACCGCCGATCATCGGTCTGGACGAAGTGTGGGATTTGTTGAGTCAGGCCCAATCAACGCCCGAAGTGACGCGCGTCCCCGTCATTGTGACCCTTGACGCCGCCGCTTCGGCGGGCGCCCTCGCGGATCGCCTGGCTCATATTGACGCCTTGCAGGCCGACCTGACCGACGCGCTCACCCTTGATCAGTTCCAGGTTCGCCGCCGATACGAAACCGTTCCGGCGGTTTCCGGTTTGATCAGCGCAGACGGCCTGCGGCAGCTGGCCCAACGGCCCGGCGTGCGCGCCGTCACGCCGATACGCCAGCTCAACCCCCAAATGGCCCAGGGCTTGGCCCTCATGGACGGATACAATATCCGCGCGGTTTATGACGGCTCAGCCGTTTCCATTGCCGTTTGCGACACGGGGATTGATTATCGCCATCCCGACCTGGGCGGGGGGGCGTTCCCCAATGCCAAGGTGATCGGCGGTTATGATTTCGGCGATCAGGACGCGGATCCCTTCCCCGGCGCGGGGGCCTCGCCCCTGCCCCCGGAACTGGCCCACGGGTCGGCCGTGGCGGCCATCGCCGCCGGAGATCGCCCCACGACCGCCGCTGGCGATTTCATCGGCGGTGTGGCGCCGGGCGCGGGAATCTATGCCCTGAAAATCACCAGCGGCCCTTCTGATCTGGCCACGGACGAAGCCCTGATCGACGCCTGGGACTGGTGCGTCCTGCATCAAGACGACGACCCCGACCGCCCCATTATGATCGTGAATACCAGCTTCGCCGCCGGTCGGTTTGAAGGGAACTGTGACGAATTTTCGCCCGCCCTGACCGAGGCGGCGGCGAATCTGCGCGCCGCCGGGATCACGCTGTTTGTCGCCTCGGGCAACGACGGCGCCAAGAATGCCATCGCCTGGCCCGCCTGCCTGACCGACGCTGTTTCCGTGGGCGCCGTTTATGACGCCGCCTTTGGTCCCGGTGGCGGCGGCGCCGATCCCGTGACCGTTGCCGATCTGGTCCCCTGGTACTCCAACACCTCCGCGCTGCTCGACCTGCTGGCGCCGTCCGAACAGGCGTATACGGCCGATCTCGTCGGCCCCGACGGCGTCCATACGGCATCCAGCCCGGCGGGTGATTATCAGCCCGCCTTTGACGGCACGTCGGCGGCATGCGCCTATGCGGCCGGCGCCGCCGCGATTCTTCAGACGGCGGCCCGGGATCTGGAAGGGCAATTCCTTTCACCCGACGCCCTCAAGACCGTCATGCGGAGTTCGGGCGATCCGGTCAAGGATTTGCGGGCGACCCTGACGGTTCCGCGCATC
Source organism: Candidatus Sumerlaeota bacterium (assembly GCA_017161665.1). Lineage (GTDB taxonomy): Bacteria > Sumerlaeota > Sumerlaeia > JADFCT01 > JADFCT01 > JADFCT01. The sequence continues at coordinate 6,462 of JADFCT010000105.1, read as the reverse complement.
AACATCGAACGCGCGGCCGCGCAGATTGATTTTAATCCCTGGGTTCCCGAGGGCGAATGGGAACGGACCTGGCTGACCGACATCACGACGCCGACCATTATTCTCAATGACGCCTGGTTCCAGATCGAGGTCTCCCCCCTGTTCACCAACGTGATCATTGATTGCATCTTCGATCTGAATCAGGGCGATTTCGACCTGGAACTGTATGACGCCTCCCGTCAGTTCCTCAAGGGCGCCTACGCCCTCTCGTCCGCCGAGCGCCTCGAAGCCCGCGTCGGCGAGCCGGGAACCTACTATATCCGCGTCATCAATAACGCCGAAGCCAGCCGTCTCGACTATGATCTGTGGTGGGACGACATCGCTTCGCCGCCGCTGGACACGCTGGACGACCTTATCATGGGGCGGCAGATCGGTCGCATCACCGCCTACGGCGGCCCCATCCGCCCCGGTGGCGAAACCGTCGACACATCGCTCCAACCCGGCGGCATTGTCAGCGAAAATATCAAAAAAATCACCGCCTTGGGCCAACGCTTCACCACCCGGTTCCATGACGCGAAAATCTTCCTGCCCTATCCGGCCGACCTGTCACTCGGAACACTGATGACCTCGGGCAAGAAACTCAAACTGAAGGCCACGGGCGGCGTCTGTGAGGCGGACATGGTGTTGACAGGGGGACAGATCCCCCTGATTAAATCCACCTTCATGAAATATTGGGTCAATGCCTTCGATCCCGACCTGGCGGGCGACGCGGCCTGGACGAAGTTGCCTTCATGGCAAGGCGGCGTCGTGGGATTCGCGCCGGCGCCCACCTCCCTCTATCTGCCCAAGTGGATGCGCGTCATCACCGGGGTGGCCGAACTGGACGGCGGTCACTATTCCCAACACGAGATGGCGAACATCTATGCGGACCTGGCCGTTTTCGGTCACTTCGCCGCCGCGCCCGTCGAAGACGTCACCGATCCCAACCGCATCACGCCAACGGACCGGATCAAACGTATTGAGACGCGCCCCTATTCGCTCCATCCCCCGCGCGACTTTATCGACATCTGGTGGTATCGCGTTCAGGGCGAGGCCTGGTCCACCAAGAACCCCATCAACATCATCACGGAAGACCATAAGCTATTCATCGAACATTGAGACCGGAGAGAGAGCCATGAGAAACCGACGGGATTTCATCAAGCAAATCGGCGGAGTGGCCGGAGCCTTGGCTTTCGCGCAGGGGGGGCGGGTTTCGGCCGCCCCGCCGCGCCAGCCCAATATCATTCTGATCCTGGCCGATGACCTGGGATATGGCGACCTGGGGTGCTTTGGACAAAAACAGATCCGGACACCACGCCTGGATCAGATGGCCGCCGAAGGGATGAAACTGACACGCCATTATTCCGGCTCCACGGTGTGCGCGCCTTCGCGATGCTGTCTCATGACGGGGCTTCACACCGGCCACGCCCGCATTCGTGGCAACGGCGTGGTTCCCCTGCAAGCCGACGATGTGACAGTGGCCACCCTGCTTCGCGACGCCGGCTACGCCACGGCGCTGACCGGCAAATGGGGTCTGGGTGAGGCCGGCTCCACGGGCGTCCCCAATCGACAGGGCTTTGATCATTTTTTCGGTTATCTCAACCAGGTTCGCGCTCACAATTACTATCCCCCCTTCCTTTGGCGGAACGACACGAAAGTGGAACTCCCCAATGAAGTCGTCTATGCGCAAAAGGGCTATGCGGCGGGCGTCGGAAGCGCGGCGACCAAACGGGTGGTCTATTCCCATGACCGCATCGTCGAGGAAGCGCTGCAATTCGTTGGCAAACAGGCCGCTACGCGCCATCCCTTCTTCCTGTACCTGGCCGTGACCCTGCCCCATGCCAACAACGAAGGCGCCTTGGCTGGCCCCCATGGCATGGAGGTTCCCGATCTGGGGATCTATAAAGATAAAGACTGGCCCGATGCGCAAAAAGCCCACGCCGCCATGATTACCCGCCTGGACCGTGACGTGGGCCGTCTGCTCGATTTGTTGAAGGAGAAAGGCATCGACCAGGACACGCTTGTCCTCTTTACCAGCGACAACGGCCCGCACCAGGAAGGCGGGGCCTTGCCGGATTTCTTCGATTCCAACGGCCCCCTGCGCGGCATCAAACGGGACCTGTACGAGGGGGGCATCCGCGTGCCCACCCTCGCCCGCTGGCCGGGCCGGATCGCGCCCGGGTCCGCGAGTGACCATCACTCCGCCTTCTGGGATTTCCTCCCCACGGCCTGCGAGGTGGCCGGCGCCCAGCCGCCCCCGAATATCGACGGAATCTCATTTCTCCCCACCCTGCTGGGCAAGGATCAGCCCAAGCCGGACTACTTGTATTGGGAGTTCTTCGAGCGCGGACCCAAACAGGCCCTTCTGTTCCCCGACGACTGGAAGGCGATTTATTTCATCGAAACCGATACGATGGAACTCTATCATTTACGGGAGGACATTGGCGAGACCCACAATCTCGCCGACACCTATCCGGACCGCGTCGCCCAGGCGCGAGCGCTATTAAAGAAGGCGCGAACGCCGTCGGCGGCGTGGCAACTGCCACCGTCAGGCTGACTCGTTTCTCGGGTGTGGCGGGGCGCCGGGAAAGCATGAATGGCGCTGGCTCGTCCGGATTCGGAACCGAAGATTTACCCTTTGCGAATCACAGCCCGCGTCAGGATGCGGCCCGCTTGATGTCCGTCGCGGCGGTAGGAGGGGAATGGATGGTCTTCAAAGACGCAATGATTCGCGGCGGCGATGTGTTCGCCGGCGATGGTCATGGCGCGAGCCTGGGCGCTATTGATGGCGGTCAAATTTAACAACCGACCATAAACGGCCTCTGGCGTTTCGGGAAACTCCCGCGCGAATCGGGCGGCCAGTTCGGTATCGACTTCATAATGGTTCTGGCAAATGCACGGTCCGATCCAGACGCGTAACTCTTTGGCGTCACTTCCCAGGACCATCATGCGCCGAATGGTTTTCTGAAGGATACGCGCCAGCGTGCCGCGCCATCCGGCATGAACCAGCGCCACCCATTGGTGGCGTGTGTCCGCCACAAGGATCGGCACACAGTCCGCCGTCACCACGGCGCCGAGGCGATAAGGAACGCACAGGATCATGGCGTCCGTGCGCGGCAGGAGGAGGTCGGCCCAATCGGTCCGCGCCAGCAGGGCGTGATCCGCTGTCAGCACGGCGACGGCGTCGCCATGGGTTTGGTTGGCGCGAACGGTTCGGAAGGAATCGCCCCCAGCCAATCCCAGCGCTTCGGCATGGGATCGCAACGCCGCCGCCGGCGCCGCGTTCCAGTCCGCCCGGTCCGCCACGACCAGATCGCAGGCCAGCCAGTCCAAATCCGCCAGCACGCCGGCGTTCATAAGTTCATATCGGTGTGTGTTCATTGCATTTATTCTCAAAATAGAATGGAGATTCGTTACGCGAATATCATGAATAACCAAAGAACGACTGCTGGGGGACGCTGTCCCCCAGACCCCCCTGCCAGAGACTTAGGCTCTCGGAAAATATATTTCCCCTTTTTTGACTCGGTGTCCTCTGTGCTGAAAAAAGATTTTACCACAGAGTTCCCCATGTCCATAAAAATGGACACAACAAATGATGAAAATGGCGTTGGGGCGCCGGCGCGGTGGCATCTTTTTTTGAACCAAGAAGAATAGAAGGAAAAGAAGATGGTTGCGCTAAACGCCAAGGCGCAAAGACGCAAAGAACTGTGGGACGCGGCGCGATGGCTGCTTTTTCAAACGCCAAGGCGCCAAGGCGCGATGACGCAAAGCACGCTGGGGCGCGGCGCCGCTATCCGATAAGACCCTTGTCCCAAGAGCCGAACATCCGCCAAGCCCCGAAGGTGGCGGCACATAATAGCCCAGGGTGGAGCGACCGATAGGGAGCGGAGCCCTGGGTCAGAGAACAGGCGACTGAGGCGCCGGCGCGATTTTTGCCGCGCAGCGCGCAAAAAGCGTGACGGCGCCGACGGCGATCCGTCTGCGACTCTAAATTTTCGAACGAGGTTTGCGACACAATGACCGACATTGCCACCATCAACGAACAAGTCCGCGAGCAAAGCCGCTTTGTCGATACCCTGACCGATGAGTTGTCCAAGGTGATTGTCGGCCAGCAGTACATGGTGCAACGGCTGCTGATCGGCCTCCTCGCCGACGGACACATTCTCCTCGAAGGGGTCCCCGGTCTGGCCAAAACGCTCACGGTCAACACGCTGGCCCAATGTATTGATGCGCATTTTCAGCGCATCCAGTTCACGCCCGACCTCCTGCCCGCGGACCTCATCGGAACGATGATCTACGACCAAAAGGAAGGCGTCTTCCGGCCCCGGAAAGGACCCATCTTCGCGAACATCATTCTGGCCGATGAAATCAACCGCGCCCCGGCCAAAGTCCAGAGCGCCCTGCTCGAAGCCATGCAGGAACGACAGGTCACCATCGGCGATGACACGGAACGGCTGCCGTCGCCGTTCCTGGTCATGGCCACACAGAATCCGATTGAGCAAGAAGGCACCTATCCCCTGCCCGAAGCGCAGGTGGACCGATTCATGCTCAAACTCCGAATCAACTATCCGGATAAGAAAGAAGAACGCCAGATCCTGGATCTCATGGGCGCCGGCGAGCCGCCGACAGTCTCCCAGGTGATCGGGCCCGACGATATTATCCGGGCGCGACAGACGGTGGACGCCATCTATATTGATGACAAAATCAAAGACTACATTGTCAACCTGGTCTTTGCCACGCGCTATCCCGAGCAGTATGGCCTTTCGCTCAAGGATTATATCGAGTACGGCGCCTCCCCGCGCGCGACCATCTATCTGGCCAAAGCGGCCCGGGCGCACGCCTTCTTGAATCATCGCGGCCATGTCATTCCCGACGACGTCAAGGCCATCGGACAGGATGTCCTGCGACACCGCGTCATCATCACCTATGAAGCCGAAGCCGAGGAAATGGTCCCCGAGGACATTGTCAAAAAAATCTTCGACGAAGTCGAGGTGCCATAAAGCGCTGATTCAGGTAAGGAATTATGGAGACCAAAGAAATCATCAAACAGGTTCGGCGCATCGAGATCGTCACGTCCCGCATGGTCAACGACGTCATGGCGGGCGAGTATCACAGCGTCTTCAAAGGCCGGGGCATGGAATTCGACGAGGTGCGCGAATACACGCCCGGCGACGATATCCGCACGATCGACTGGAACGTGACCGCCCGCGCCGGCTCCCCTCATGTGAAGCGATATGTCGAGGAGCGGGAACTGACCGTCATGCTCATGGTGGACGCCAGCATGTCCCTTGAGTATGGCGCTGCGGATCATATGAAGAGTGAAATCGCCCTGCGCCTGTGCGCCATTCTGGCGTTTTCGGCCATCAAGAACAACGACCGCGTGGGGCTGATCCTGTTCACCGATACGGTGGAAAAATATATTCCGCCGCAAAAGGGCCGCAAACACGTCCTGCGCCTGATTCGCGAACTGTTGTGCTTCCGCGCGCAAAACAAGGGGACCCATATTCGCGGGGCGCTGGAATACCTGGCCAAAGTCACCACCCGCCGGGCCGTCACATTTCTGATCTCTGATTTCCATGACACGGGCTACCGAGAGTCCCTATCCATCGCCTCGCGGCGTCATGACCTGGTGGCGGTCAAGATTGATGACCCCACGGAAACCGAAGAGATGCCCGGCGTGGGGCTGGTGGAATTTCAGGATGCCGAAACCGGCGAAATGGTCCTGGTGGACACGTCCCATCGCGGCGCCCGCGCCCCCGTGGCGCAAAGCGCCCGGGACGCTGATGCGGAGATGATCAAGATGTTTCGGTCCCTGAAGACCGATTTTGTGCCCATTCGCACGGGCGAAAACTACATCGAACCGCTGGTGTCGTTTTTTCGGCAACGGGCCAAACGATATTGAGACAATCCATGGAGTCTGAACACGCAATGATTCTGCGATGCGCCTCAAATGAGAACACCCACGCCCGCCGCGCCCACCCCATCGCGACCCTGATTCTGGTTGGTGTCATGGCGGGGTTAGCGCCCACCGGTTTGGTCCGGGCTGCCGAATCGCCCGTGTCCGTGACCGCTTCGGTCAATCCCAGCCAGATCAAAATCGGCGACTTGTTATCCTATGAACTGACGTTGACCTGGCCCGTCGACTATCCCGCGCCCGTTGTCGAGCCGGGCCGGGCGCTGGGCGATTTCGAAATTGTTAACGCCAATACCGGCCAACCCGAAGACACGGGCGACGGACGACGCCAGCAGGTCCATCGCTTCGAGATGACGGCCTATGACACGGGAGACCTGGAAATCCCTTCTCTGCCGATCGACTGGCGCGACGGAGACGGACAGACGACGGGCGTGGTCCAAACGGCCCCCATCCAGGTCCGAGTCACGGGTGTGGATGATTCGGACACAGCCGAAGACATCCGTAGCGCCAAGGCCCCCGTTGATCTGACT
>JADFCT010000104.1 GCA_017161665.1 Candidatus Sumerlaeota bacterium | reverse complement strand
CGCAAAAGGGGTTTCCCGCCAATACCTTTGAAATGAATTCCAGTGGTCCGGACAAAATCGAGAGCACCAACAATCCCGGCAACATGCCGGGCTATGCGTACCAATGGCATGACGCCGGTTATCCCTGGTTGTATATCCCGCCGAATCATCCCAATGCGATTCGCGACATGTGTCAGATGCTCTACGCCCCCTCCAACGGAACCGTGAGCCACGGGGAAATCTTCCGGGTGGGGGGGCAAAAACCACCGGGAGAGATTTTCGATATCCTCTGGAAATATACCCAGAGCGGTTGAACAGGCGGTTCTGAATCCCAGAGTGTTCCCCATGTCCATCCAAAAGGACACAACACAGGATGAAAAGGACGTCGAGGCGCGATGGATTCTTTTTATACGCCAAGGCGCAAAGCACACCGGGGCGCGGCGGCGATGCCCTATAAGGCCCGTGATCCAAAGACCCAACATCCGCCCAGCCCCGGCAGGGGCGGCTTATGGCAGCGGCAAAACCTCCGGAGCGTCTGGCTTGAGCAAACGCACATCATACAGTCCACCCGCAAGCCACCGTGTCGCAACGAACTGGACCGTGAGTCGGTCCTTCCCGGCAGCCTGCAACACTTCGGAGGGAATCGGATACCGTTTGTCAACGAAACGGCCAGGCGCTTCGCCCGTCAGGCGCTGGGTGGCGATCACCGTCTTGTTGACCAGAATGTCGAATGTTCGCCCCCGGTCATCACCGGAATAGGTGACCGAAAGCGTCGCTTGCTTGGCCCCTTTCGGGTCCAGGGTATATTGAATCATGGTCCCATGTCTCCACCGCCGTCCGTTGTGAATGCCTGTTTCCATGCCGTCTCCTTGGAGGTCGTGTTCCACTTCGGGCTGTTGTTCGCCCACAGCGATCGAGTCGATCGTTGCCGCCTCGAGCTTTTCGCGAGCCCGCTCCTGGGCCGCGATCGCTTCCCGGCGTTCCGCCACCTGCTGGGCGGTTGTCAATTCCCAGTACATCTGATAGCGTTTTTCGTGCAGCCTGAAAAAGGGCATCAAGGGGGCGCCTTCCGGTTCGGCGGGCTCCACCACATCCTTGATCCGGAAGCGCAGGGGGCCGGCCGCGCGATCAGGAACCACATGGTTGAGCAGATCTTCTTCCGTGCCGATCAAGGTGGCGACCGTATCCAGTGGGACCGTAGGGCCGTGCGCCACATGGGCCATCCGTCCCTCGTCGGCAAACAAGCCGTCCATGCGTTCGGTTCCGTTGGGCTTGGCCAGCACAAGCGGGCCGTACAGAAAGGCGATCCAATTGGACCCGTCGGGCAGACGCTCCACACGGGTGTGCATGGGAAGCTCCACGGCGATGACATCGCCATTTTTCCATTCCCGCCGAATGGCGGCATAAGAAGAAGGCGTCGATGTGCTATCCACGGGTTGGCCGTTGATCGAGATCGCGAAATCGTCCGCATCAACCCAGCCAGGATGGCGGACATTCAGTGTAAAGGTGGCGGGCTGCTTGAGTTGCAGAGTCAGCCGCGTGCGCGGCTCATCCGGGAATTGTGTCTCTTGTCTGAGCGTCAGGCCCTTTGCCGTCGCCGAGAGTTCCGAGGGAATAAACAGGTTCACATAGATCGCGTCCCCCGACTGCGCATAAATGAATTGGCCGTAGCGCCCCGGATTTTCCATGCCTGTGCCCACACAGCACCAGAACGCATGTTCGGGCACGGAATAGACGCGGTAGTGATCCGGGCGGATGGGGGTAAAATAAACGTATCCGGGCTTTTCCGGATGGATCGAGGCCAGAATGTGATTGTACAGGGCGCGCTCGTAATAGTCGGCATAGGCGGCCTTGGGGTCCGCTGTGAACAGCTGTTCCGTCAATCGGAGCATGTTGTAGGTGTTGCAGGTTTCCGGTCCCTCGCGGCGCCGGATCATGTCGCTGAAATCATGCAGATCATTAAAATGTTCGCTCACGCTGTTGCCGCCAAAGGCCAGGCTCCGTCGCTGGGTCACCGTATCCCAGAAGAATGCGGCTCCGCTGTGCAAAGTGTCGTCCGGAATCAACGCGGCAATGCGCTGCATCCCGACGATTTTTGGAATCTGGGTGTTCGCGTGCAGACCGGTCAGCCGATCCTGATGTTGTTCCAGCGGCTCGAAAAGCGCCCTGTGGTTGAAGCGTTTGGCCAGTTTCAGGTATTTCCGCTCTCCCGTGATCGCATAGAGATCGGCGAGCGCCTCGTTCATCCCGCCATATTCCGTATCGAGCATACGCTGCATCTGTTCATCGGAGAGGTCAGACGTGACCTGTTCGCACCAATCGCCCAAAAGCATGAGTTGATTGAGCGCCTTTTTATTGCCTCCATGGAGGTAGGCGTCGCGGAGCCCCGCAAAGGTTTTGTGCAGATTATACCAGGGGACCCATCTTTGGCGCATCAACTCGATCTGACCTTTGGCGATGCGGGCCCAATAGTCTTTACTCCCCGGGACACCTCCCAGATAGCCATTCCCATTGGCTTTCTGAATTTCTTCAAGTTCATCGACCATATAGGCGAGGCGACGCTGGAACGCGCCGTCCGGATCGTTCCCCGAGGCGATCATCAACGAAATCGCGGAAAGATAGTGTCCCGCCGTATGACCATCGAGTCCGTCACTTTCCCAGTTGCCGTAGGGGCGAGCCTTGAGATCCAGCCCTGCCTCGCGCCGAAAGGGCGCCAGCAAACGGTCGGCCTGGTGGGCCAGAAGATAGTGACGATTGATGTCGACGGCTTTGGAAAAAGGACTCTCCAGCAGACGCGTGTCCTTCAACGAGGGAAGTTGAACGGACGGCTTCGCTCGTTGCGCGTCGCGAACGATGGGATTCCCGGTCGCTGTTAATTCCACACCATCGCCAGCGTGTAAATTGAGAGCCATCATGCTGACGCTGATGGTAACAAAATAAATAAAAACGTGTCGCATTTATTCGACCTTTCTGCCGTGTTCGGATCTGGATTAATGATGGCCCATTCAATGGCGGCCGGCGGGGAGATGTCAACCCAAACAGCCCTTTTCGGCATGTCATCGAAAGGGGTTGCGGGGAGCGGCGATGGATTTCTGTTGGAGGGAAGGAATGGGGCGCCGTCAGGATCCGGCGCCAAGGGAGCGATCGATCAGGCGTTTGGTGATGGCTGTTTCGATTTCGTTGATGATGGCCTCGATGGCAAAGGGCTTGCGGACACAGGCCACGGCGCCTTTGACCAGGGCTTCTTCCCGCCGGTCGGCTTCGGCGACGCCGGTGACGGCGATGACGGAAGGCAGGGGCTTCTTGACGGGGGCTTTTTCCGAATGGAGCCAATCCAGAAATTCAATACCGTCCATGCGGGGCATCACAAGATCGAGCAGAATGCAGTCGAACGCTTCATCACAGACCATTTGGACGGCATCGCGTCCGTCCACGGCCATTTTGACAATATAGGCGTGATCGGACAAGGCTTCTCGGATCAGATCGCGGGCTACCGGCTCGTCATCGACAATCAGAATCCGCATGGTCCGATTGTGGCGTTTTTCTTCTAAAATCCGCAGCGGCTCATTCTTGACGGCCATGGGAAGATGGATGGTGAAGCAGGTTCCCTGTCCCAGCTGGCTGTGGACTTTCAGGTTGCCCCCCATTTCCTCGATCAGGCGTTTCGAGGTGTGCAATCCCAGCCCCGTTCCTTTGCCCGGTTCCTTGGTGGTGAAGAATTCGTCGAAAATGCGTTCCAGATTTTCGCGCGGAATGCCCACGCCCGTGTCCTCGACCTCAATCACCATGGTCTGACCACCGAAGCCCGTCCGGGCGCGTAGGGTTACGACGCCGGGATGGGTCATGGCGTGTTCGGCATTGATCAAGAGATTGACCAGCACCTGTTGCAATCCGTCGGCGTCGAGATGAACGGGCGGCAGATCCGTCGCAAGGTCTTCGACGATTCGAATCTGGCGTTTCATATACCGATGGCGGAACATCCCCGTCAGATCCTGGATCAATTCCTTGATTTGCGTACGGAGGACTTTCGGCCGGTGCGGCCGGGCCAGATCCACCATCTTGCCCACTGTCCGGGTAATACGGGCCGTTTGTTCAAATACCGTTCGCAGGCGGTTGCGGCGATCCTCGTCTCGCTCACTTTCCATGAGCACCTGGACCTGACCGCCAATGATGGTCAGCGGATTATTGACCTCATGGGCGATTCCGGCGGCCAGTGAGCCGACGGCCAGCAGCCGGTCGGTCCGGTTCAATTGTTCATGGAAGATTTCGGCCTTTTTGTGGGCCTTGTCCAATTCATCCATTCGCCGCTGGAGGTCTTCATATAACCATGCCCGTTCGACGGCCGTTTCGGCCAGACCGACAAAGCGACTCAGGGGCACGACAATCCATTCCGGAATGGGCGAGGTGCGCTGTCGCATGTCGATAACAATACCGCCGCCGATGGCCTGGAGACAGCCAAAGGGCAGCAGAATGAGACGGCATTCACTTTCCAGCGCCTGGAGGGATTGTTCCGTCATCCCTCGCTCATAGGCGGTCAGGAAACAGCGCAGGCGCTCTTCGGAGGACACGTCGGGGTGGACCGATTCCGACAGGCGCAGGCCCTGGAAACAGATCACCGGATTGGGGCCTTCGCAGACGGCCAGTCGCGCTTCCGGAGCGCCGGGTTCCCACACCATTCCCAGCGTCTTGGACTCTTTGAGGACATTACAGATGACGCGGGTGGCGGACTCCAGGGTTTCGGACACGTCCAGCCCGGGACGAAAGTTTTCGTACAGGGCTTTCGAGAACCGAGAGGAATCCAGTTCCCGCTGAAGCAAGGCGCGCTGCTGTTCCAGTTCCACTGACGTCCGGGACAGTGTATCATTCGCCTTGAACAGCGCTTCGGTGTGCAGGGTGGCCATATCCACTTCGCGGTCGAAGATGGGCGCGACCTGCTGAATCCCTTTCACCAGTTCCTGGGTGATGCCCCGCTCATCCTGAGCAGTCATTCCCAGGAAATGCCACACCTCGGCGTCGATCGGAACCGGGATGTCCTCATCCTGAGTTCCGATCCACAGATTGCGCACAAACGCGTCGGCAACACAGACCAACTGGTCCACCGATGGACGCCCCCCCCCTTGACGGCGTCCTCGTGGCAGTGGCGCATGATGCCGACGCATACTTTGCGCAATCACCTCTGGTAAATTCCAAATTTCGGCCAGACGCTGACCATAAACCGTATGATCGGCGCCAAAGATGGCGCGTTCCCGTTGCAGAGCCGTGGCGGACGACTCGCGGGCCTCGCGGATCACCTGCTCATATTGCTCCGGCTGCGTCGAATACATGGCCAGCCGCCCCAAGTCGTGGAGCAAACCCGCCATGAAGACGGGCGATGTCACCTCATAGCCCACGCGCTTCGCCATGAATTCAGCCGCCAGGGCGCAGCCGAGGCTGTGCTTCCAAAACTCCCAGGGATCGAACAGCGACTCGGTTTCCTTTTTAATGCTGAAACAGTTGAAAACCGTCAGTCCCAGAACAATGGAGCGAACCGCCGTCAGACCGATCAAGGACACGGCCCGCTCAATCGTCTCCACTTTCCCGCGGAATCCATAGTACGGCGCATTGGCTGTCTGGAGAATCTTGGCTGAAATGGCCGGATCGCTTTTGATCAAATCGGACAGATCTTTGACGTTTACATGCTCGCCCGTGGCAGAGCGTATCAGAAGGTACGCCACCGACGGAAGAGTGGGCAGTTTCCCCAACTCCAGCAGACTCTCGGATTGCGCCGTCGCTTCCATGTCAGTATCTCCACGGGAATGAGCACTACAATCAACTCAACCATCCAAACCGTCAACAGGGCCAGGCCGCTTGGGACGGGTAGTTTATGCCGTCCAGTCTGTCAAAACAGCGCGGGCGCTACGTTCAACCAGAGTCTAAGCAATTATGGCGCCACCTCTGTCTGCTGAGGTCACTTTACGAAAACCCTGGGCCCGGAGAAACAGACAAACGAAAAAACCGCCAATAAAGAGACGTTTCAGGCGGTTTTTCCGGTTCAGGGGCTGATCGGAATCGAAGCGCTTCCACTCATTTCCTGGCACATTCAGTCAACCGCGCGCCCGTCAGCCCGTCATAATTTTGTCAAATCCAGACGACTCATCGACCAATTCCCCGCCGATAGGACGCGTGGACGATTGTGTCGAAGCGACCGAGTCCCGGATTGTGCGCCACAGGGCGCATCGCGCGTGTCGGAAAGGCCGTGTATTGAATGCCGGTGTCATTAATCCGACGCTCCAGGACGAAGCCGTCCCGCGCCTCTTCCGGCCAGACGGGAATCACCAGGGCCCCAGCGTCAACAATCGGACGGAGCGAGCCGGACGTGGGCGCCTCGGCGGGGTAGCCTACCGACGATGGACCGGCATGAGCCGTTCGGACAGACTCTGACATCCCTATGGGCGTATTTCCCGCAGGCCCCTCCGAGCGGATTCCAGCCGGAGGGGTCCGTCGGATGAAGGAATTCGTGGTCGGAAATTGATCATCATTGACAATAATCGGGACGCTGCCCGACAGACCGGCCAAGGAATCATACCGCGCCGAGGTGGCCGATTCGTTGATATTTTGACGAGTGTCCGCGCCATAGACTTGACTATAATAGCGGCGATTGGCGGAATCCCGCAGATGGTATCCTTCGGCCTGAACCGATGACAGGACGTTGAAAATAAAGCAGATACCCACCCACACACTGGCGCATTTCGACATGACCGTCTCCTTGGACTTCGTTAAATCACCTTCGCTCCCTTGATTTAGCGAATAACGCGCCATTCGTTGAATGGGGGATCGGGCCGGATTCAGGCGAGGCCATCCCGCGCGTTGACTTCCATCGCTCTATATATTGGAGACCTGGCGAGCTTCCCGACCAAAATCAATGACCATGCGCTCGACGCCGGCTTTGAAGGGAATGGTGTCCACACCGGCCATGGCGAGGAGGCGCCGGGAGGCTTGGGCGGATTCGGAGGCGTGGTATTTGTCGGACAGGTAAATCACCCGCTCAATGCCGCTTTGGATGATGAGCTTGGCGCATTCGTTACACGGAAAGAGGGTGACATAGATCCGACAGCCCCGCACATCGCTGGGGGAGTTCATGATGGCATTGAGTTCGGCATGACAGACATAAGGATATTTTGTGTCGAGTGACGAATCCGCTTCCCGCGCCCAGGGCAATTCGTCATCCCCGCACCCGATGGGAAAACCATTATACCCGATGCCCACAATTTTATTGTCGGGATTGACAATACAGGCGCCGACCTGGGAACTGGGATCCTTGCTGCGATAGGCGGACAGAATCGCAATCCCCATGAAATAGTCCGCCCACGAAATATAATCCTCTCGTTTGGTTTTCATGATGGATGTGTCTCTCCTTCGGGCGTCACCGGACACGGGATGTCCTTTTTAATGACGAACCATGCGTCGATGCCCACCTCCCTGGCAACCGGAAAAGCGTCCGGGCGACGGCCGCGCTTCCGCTTCATAGGAAACGGCCGACAGGGATATTTCCTGCCGGCCGTTGGCGGTTCAGATGCCTGTGCGGTGTGTGGGGCCGTGGCGCTTATTGGGCGTTCAAGCTACCCAGGGCGTCCATGGGCATGTTGGCGATCACGATGACCGCGCGGCGGTTGAGTTTTTTACCGTCCGCATTCGCGTTCGACTCACGGGGCCGGAATTCTCCAAACGTGGTGGCTGACACTTTGGCGGCCGACAGTTGGTGCGTGTCCACGAGATAGTGCAGCACGCTCAGGGAGCGGGCGGCGCCCAGTTCCCAGTTGGATTTCCAATTGGAGGCTTTGATCGGGTCGGAGTCGGTGTGGCCTTCAACGCTGATTTCGCGACCGGCGTATTTGTCTTTGATCAGGGCGACCACTTCGTCGAGTTTCTGTTTGCCCGTGTCGCTCAACTGGGCTTTGCCTGGTGTATAAAGCGTGTCGCCCAGAATGGTGAGGGCCAGCCCCTTGGGGGTCATGTTGGCATCAACGACGTCATTCATGCCCTTTTCATTGATGAGTTTGCGAAGTTCGTCCAGTTCCTTTTGGCCCTGGTTCATCTTGTCTTCCAGTTCTTTGATCCGTCTTTTCAGGGCGTCGATGTCTTCCTGGTTCAACTTCATTTGGTCCATCTGGTTTTCCAGATCGCGCAGGGACGCCATTTCTTCCATGCAGTTTCGGCAGCAGATATCCGCGCCGATCAAGCCGCCAGAGACCGCGCCAATGGATGACCCCAGCAAGAGGCCTTCGCCCAGGTTGATTCCGCTCCAGATCGATCCGGCGCCCAGTCCCAGCCCGCCGCCGATGACCGCGCCCGCGGCGCCGCCTTTTTCAATCGGTGTCATGGTCGAACAGCCAACCATGGCCGTCATCAAACTCGCGCAAAGCAGCGCTTTGACCAAAGTCGTGGGTTTATTACTCATTTTCTGCATCCTCCTTGTGCGGATAATATTTTACGACAAAGGGCTTCCCATCGCCCTAAATCCATTCACGAAGGCTATTTATGACCGTCGATTTGCCGAGAGTCAAGTTAAATTGCGCGAAGATTGCCGTTTGCCACAATCATTATTCAGTTCGGACGGTTCGCATAAAATTCAGGGTAGATCTCCATGTTTTCGTTCGCCGCGCCCTCGCGATCGAACAGATTGCCCCAACGCGATGAGGTGGCTTCCCAGATGAACGTGCCCCACCCCACTCCATTGGGCAGGGCCTTCACGATCTCATTGACCTCCTTCCGGTGTTCCTGATATTCGACAACGATGATGGGTTTCTTGTAGCGGATCGCCAGGTCCGTCAGGTTGTTCGTCAGGTCGTCGAGCGTCCCGTGATGCTGAGGATAGTACGATTGGCCAATGACGTCGTAGACGACATCGTATTCATTCATCATTTCATAAAATTGGATCGACTCCTTATTGCTGCCACCTTTGGCAATGTGCGCCATGATGATGATGTTCGGGTCCGCTTTCCGGACGGCGCGGCTTGCGGCGCCCATGAACTTGCCGAAGTTCTCGGGATAATCGCTTCTTTTCCCCAGAGGCCACAGGATGCCATTATGGACCTCATTCCCGACCTGGACCATTTCCGGCATGACGCCTTCTGCTCCGAACCGTTTCAAGGTCTCAAGGGTGTATTCGTAAATCTTGTTTTCGAGTTCTTCGGCATTCAGATCGGTCCATGCGGCGGGTGTGTACTGTTTCCCCGGATCCGCCCAATTGTCACTGTAATGGAAGTCCAGCAGAAACTGCATGTCCGCGGCCTTGATGCGTTTGGCCATGGCAATCGTTTGCTCCAGCCCGCAATACCCGTCACGCGAGTAGCCTTTCTCAGCCGTTGGATCGACAAACAGCCTTAGCCGGATCCAGTTGAAATTGTGATCCTTCAAGATCTCGAGCGCGTCTTTTGCCACACCGTGATCGGAAAAGGTCATTCCACGGTCTTCCTGCGACGGCAACCACGAAATATCGGCGCCAATAATGGGCTTTTCCACTTGTAACATGCCGCGATGGGGTTCCGGTCCCATCAACACACAGGCGCTCAGGCCGGCGAGGGCCAGAATGATACTAACCATCTTTGTTGAATTCTGTAGGCAATTCATGCAAATCGCTCCTGGGTTTCCTTTGGATTCAGTTTCAGCCGGCATCTGACCCATGCGTTTTCCAAAATCAATGGCCAACGGATGGTGGCAATGACGTCGAACCAACAACGATCCATTTCTTTCACGTCCAGATGCGAAAGGGCAAGGGGATTCCAGCAACATGCCCATTTCGTCGAACCGAAGAACCGGCCTTGACCTTGCTCCGCCGGCCGGCCACAATCTTTCGCCCAAGGCGGACACTGTGTTCCAGCGTCCGTTCGGCGCGCATGTACTTCGAGGAGACAGCACTCATGGCATCGGTATTCGACACATTGAAGGAACGAGGTTTTATCTCGCAGGTCAGCAGCCCGGACCTGGAAAAACGACTCGCCGAAGGGCCGGCTGCCATCTATGTCGGATTCGATCCCACGGCGGACAGTCTCCACCTCGGCCACCTGGTGCCGATCATGGCCCTCGCCCACTTTCAGCGTCAGGGCCATCGGTCCCTCGTCGTTGTCGGCGGCGCCACCGGCATGGTCGGCGATCCCAGCGGTCGCTCCGCGGAGCGCAATCTCCTGACCGTCGAACAGGTCGCGTACAACAAGGCGCAGGTCAAGAAACAGATGGCGCGTTTCATGGACTTCACAGGCGACAACGCCGCGCTCCTCCTGGACAACAACGACTGGATCGCGCCCATGTCGTTCATCGACTGGCTCCGCGACGTAGGCAAACACTTCACCATCAACGCCATGATCGCCAAGGACTCCGTTAAGAAGCGCGTCTCCTCGCTCCTGTCCGAATATGAGATCCTTAATCCGCCC
>JADFCT010000103.1 GCA_017161665.1 Candidatus Sumerlaeota bacterium | reverse complement strand
AAACGCTCATTGGGGAATGAGCATTTTTGAATGGTCTTTTTGCATTGTAGCTCTGCTGGCTTTATCTCCCACTCTCGCCCCTCCGGCCTTCGCCGCAGCCTCCGAACCGAACACCATCGCCTCGGTTTACGTTACGGACCTGCGCTGTGAATACCTGCGGGAGCCGCTGGGCATCGACACGGCTGTTCCCCGTCTCAGTTGGAAGCTGACGGCGACCTCGCCCTCCCTTCACGGACAAGAGCAAACGGCTTACCGTATTCTCATCGCCTCATCGCCTGACGTCCTGGCGAAAGATCAGGGGGATCGCTGGGACTCCGGTTGGGTGAATTCCCGTGACAGCACGCTGATCGACTACGGTGGCGCGCCCTTGCGTTCCAATGCCATCTGCTATTGGAAAGTCCAGGTCCGTGACGAAGCGGGCGTTGCGTCGTCCTGGAGCCGTCCTTCCTTCTGGTCCATGGGATTGATGCGCCGGGAAGACTGGCAAGGGGAATGGATCGGTACCGATCAGATCTTTAAGCGACTCGACGGCTGGCCACCTCCAGACAATACCATTCCTGATCCGCTGTTCCGAAAAGAATTTGAGTTAGCGGCGCCTCCTCGGCGGGCCTTCCTCCATGTCGCCTCCATCGGATATCATGAGTTGTATGTGAATGGCCGAAAAATCGGTGATGATGTCTTGGTTCCCAATGTCAGTGATCATACCAAGCGCGCCCTTTATCGCACCTATGATATCACGGACGCCCTCAGGGCCGGGAACAATTGCCTCGGCCTCTGGCTCGGCATGTCCTGGGCCATCTTCCCCCATTATGCCCGCGAGGACCGCCCCTTCACGGCCATGGCCATCGCCCAATGCGACATCCTGTCCGATTCGGATGAATGGACACGGTTCGGGACGGACAGCGACTGGAAAACCCACCCCAGCGGGCGCACCCTTCTGGGAATCTGGGACTTCATGCACTTTGGCGGCGAACATCAGGACGCGAACCGGGCCATTCCCGCCTGGAGCGCGCCGGGGCTTGATGACTCACAATGGAACAACGCGACGGTCTATACGCCGGCCATCGCCCTGACAGCAGACATTTCCGAGCCTAATCGCAAAACCGACCCGATCAAACCTATCGGCATCGAATCGACCGCGCCCGGCGTCTGGCGCATCGACATGGGCGTCAATTATGCCGGATGGTTTGAAATGAATCTCACAGGCCGTCCCGGCCAATCCGTGGAATTTCAGTTCTCCGAACAGGAAGACGAGGCCATGACCCACCGTCTGCGAAGCGTCTATACCTTCGACAAATCGGGACGCGGAACCTTCCACAATCGCTTCAACTACAGTTCCGGACGGTGGGTCACCGTCAAGGGACTGACCTACCGCCCCGAACTCCGGGACATCAAAGGCTATCTGATTCGCCCGGACTATGCGCGAACGGGGACCTTTGAATGTTCCGATCCCTTATTGAATGAGATATACAACACGACCCTCTGGACTCTGGAAAACCTCAGCCTTGGGAGCTATTATGTGGATTGTCCCCAGCGGGAACGTATGGGCTATGGTGGTGACGGCCATGCCACGCTGCCTGCCGCCCTGGCCAATTACGACCTGGGGGCCTTTTACGCCAATTGGGCGCAGGACTGGCGCGACGTTCAGAAAGAGGATGGCAACCTGCCTTACACGGCGCCCACGTATTGGGGGGGCGGCGGGCCGGCCTGGAGTGGATTCTGTATTACCCTGCCTTGGACGGTTTATCGCCAATACGACGACCAGCGCATGTTGACGGAAAACTACCCGACCATGCAACGGTGGCTGGCCTTCCTGGAAACCCAGTCCAAGGACAACCTGTTGGTCCGGTGGGGCGGCGAATGGGATTTTCTGGGCGACTGGCTCTGGCCGGGGGCGAATGGAGTCAATGGCGATACGCGCGAAACCCTTTTCATGAACAACTGCTATTGGGTCTATAACCTGATGACAGCGGCCCAGGTGGCCGAGACCATCGGACAATCCGAGGAAGCCCAACGCTATCGGCGCCGCGCGCAGGATATCCGGAGCGCCATTCACGCGGAGTTCTTCAAAGCGGATGAATCCAGTTACGTCAATGGATTTCAGGCCTACCTCGCTCTGGCCCTTATGGCGGAAATCCCTCCCACCGAACTCCGTCCCAAAGTGATGGAACGCTACCTCCGGGAAATCACGGAGGTGCGCAAAGGCCACATCCACGCCGGGATCACGGGTGGCGCCTTCGTCATCCGCAGTCTGTTGGATTTCAACCGGGCAGACTTGATATATGACATGGCGACCAAAACGGAGTATCCCGGCTGGGGCTACATGCTCAAACAAGGGGCCACAACGATCTGGGAGGACTGGGAAGGACTCAAGAAACACTCCCGCCTCCACAGTTCCTACCTCTACATCGGGGCTTTTTTCATGGAAGGCCTGGCGGGGATCCGCCCAGACCCGCAAACTCCCGGATTTCAACGATTTATCATTCGACCAACCATCGTCCCGGGTAAGCCGTTGGAATGGGTCAACGCCCAGTATGACTCGATCCATGGTTTGATCGAAAGCGCCTGGAAAAAAACCGACAAGGGCCTGTGGGTCCATGTGACAGTACCGCCCAACACATCGGCCCGGTTTGAACTACCGGCCTACGACTTCAAAACAGTCAACGCTATCCTGCCGGACAGGGATCCGTTGCATAAAATCAGCGATGTGGAAGGTCCAATTTCCATCGAATTGGGACCGGGGCGTCATGAATTCCTCATTCGTTGAGCCGGGCGTTTGACCAGGCTGCCAAACGGTCGGCGGCGCCCAAAAGATCAATTGGCCAGGTCCAAGCATACAAAAGGAGAACTGTTTGGAGGGGGGCGAATGGCGCCGGTACCCCTCGCGTATGGGGGCCCTTGAAGACTTGACGGGCTGCGGAACGCCCGGGCTTAAAGGTCCGGGCGCAGCCCAGGCCCGTCGTGTGGTCGTCTCGGCGGTGCTAGCGGCGCAATCCCATCCGCCTCCAGTTCGGCCGCAGTGGCAACGTGGGCAACCGTTCCCTTGGGGAAGTCATACCAGCCGGGGTCCTGATAGCCGACAGTATGCTCGCGAACCTTGAGTGTGGTGGCCATGCCGCCCATTACCTTGCGGCCAAACTGACCGTCGAGCCCCTTCATTGGTATCGTGTTCTCGGGAACCGACATATTCATGGTAGCCATATCCCACATCCCCTTCGTGCCCATCGTCATGTAATCGGGCAGCAGCGAGCGGATTTTCTTGTCCACCTGGTCCGTCTGCGCTCCAATCATGTTGGGAAAGTCGTGGCCCATCTGGTTCATCGTATGATGGGTCATGTGGCAGTGCATGATCCAGTCACCGGGATTGTCGGCAAATAGTTCGATCGTGCGGGTCTGGCCGACTCCCACCAGCACAGTCGTCTCGGGCCATTGAGCCGTCTCGGGGATCGGACCGCCGTCGGTCGCCGTGACCTTGAAGGCATAGCCGTGCAAGTGGATTGGATGGTGATCCATCGCGCTTAAGTTGCCGATGCGGATGCGAACCCGGTCGCCCAACTGCGCCACGAGGGGATGCGTGTCGGGAAAGACCTTGCCGTTGATCGTCAGGATATTGAAATCGGACATCTCGTTGGGATCGGGCCGCGAGGCGCCACCGATCACTTCCCACTCGTGGAGCAGCAAAGCAAAATCGCAGTCGGGGCGTCGGGCTTCGGGATCGCGAGGATGGACGATGAACATCCCGACCTGCCCCAGTCCCTCCTGGGTCATTGAGTCGAAGTGAGAGTGATACATGAAGGTCCCGGCGTCGGGAACGATAAACTCGTAGACGAAGGTCTCGCCCGGCGCAATCGCCGGCTGCGTCAGGCCCGAAACACCGTCCATGCCGCACAACAGAATCATCGCATGCCAATGGACGGAGGTCGGCATGGACAGCCGGTTGGTTACGTAGATGCGCACCCGGTCGCCTTGAACGACTTCGATGGTCGGACCGGGGAAAGAACCATTGAAGCCATGGCATTCAACCAGCAGTCGCTCCGGGGCATTGGCGATCTCATGCATGATCGGCTCGGCGACGACATGAAACACTTTGACGCCGCCCCTCAACTCGAAGGGCAGTGTCCAGCCGTTGGGCGTGAAGACGGGGGTGTAATCATCCTGCGGCTTGCCGGGGGGATGGTTCGCCTTGGCGATGGCGGCCCAGTGGCGCGGGGGGGTCTGCCGCAGCGGATTGAAGGCCACGCTCGAAGCCTGACTTGGCGATTGAGCGGGCAATCTTCGATTCAAGAGGGCGCCGGCCGTCATCGCCGCGCTGCTCATCAGGACTCGCCTGCGAGACAGTTTGAGTAGACGAGTCGGTTGTTCTGCATCCATCGCGGCTTCTCGCTTTCGATCTCGTTCATCTTTCATCAGTGACCACCTCCGTCACCGGCAGCCATCGCGCCGCCCCCTCCGTTCGCCGGGGCGTTCATGGCCCCTTGCACCATGCGTCCCATGAGCAATTGCTCCAGACTGGCGCGCGCCTGCCAGTAGTCGCGATGCGCGGCCACGTAACGCCGTCCCGCATTGATTTCCGATCGTTTCTCATCGAGCAGGCGAAAGACGCCGATGAACATGGCGTTGTAATGCAGTTGGGCATGTTGAGTGGCCGCCACGCGTACCGGTACCAGTACATCCCTGTTGTAAATGGCCCGCTGGCGCGTGGCCATCAGTCGATGGCCCAGCAGGCGCGCCGAAGATCGAACCTCCACGCCGCGCTGTGTATAGAGATCCCACCAGCGTCGCACCACCATGTCCGCGATGGTCCGCTCGGAGCGCCCCTGATCGAAGATCGGCACAGGAAATGAGAACACAGGAGCAGTGATCCAGCTGGTCTCGCCCCTGTCTCTTTCCTGCTCCCCCCAGATTCCGAGTTCCAGTTCGGGCAGCCAACCGGTCACCGCCGTGATCCCTCGGCGACCCGCCGCCGCTTCGATGGCTTGCCACAGCATGGCCAAGTCCAGGCTGCGCTCCACGGCACGGCGCTCGATATTATTCAGGTCGATTTCTTCGACCGGGATTTCGGGAAGGCGGCGCGGAGTGCGCCAGTCCGTCGCATGGCCCCACAGCCCCATCAGCCGGTTCAATCGCTCACGCGCGGCGACCACCGCTGTCTCCGCGTCCGAAACGTTCAGTTTTGTTTCCTCATATAACGCCCGCTCCGAGACAAGCGCCCACTCGCTGATGTTTCCAGCCTCGCGAAGCCGAATGGACATCTCATAGGAAGACTCCGCCGCGAGCAAAACCGATTGCCACAACTCCAGAAACTGCTCCATCGCAACGCATTCATACCAGGCTCGCCGCGTCTCGCCGATCAGGTCGATGACCGCCGCCGTCATGTCCAGCTGAGACTGTTCGAGTTCGTTCTGGGCAACATTCCGCCGCAAGGGGATCATCAACATATCGATGACGCCAAAGACCAGCTCGCCCTCCCACAGGCTCGGCCCGCCCGCGGCGCGCATCCAGGTTGCGCTGAGTCGTGGATTGATTGGCAGCGTCGCTTCCAATACTTCGGCACGGCTGATCCCCAGTTCGGCAAATCTTGCCTGTAAGTCACGGTTGTTTAGCAGGGCGATCCGCACGGCTTCGTCTGCGGCTAGCGTTCCTTCCAGCAACTCCGTAACGATCTGCGAGACCTCATCGGGCTGAGCGGTGATCCCCAACCACTCCACCTGTTCGCCGGTGCGCTCAGCAACCATCTCATCGACCGGTTTGAAAGCGTTTTCCAGTGAGACGCAGCCGGTCAGGAGGAGGACTCCCAGCGTCAGTGTCGATAGGGGGCAGAATCTACCGAGGCGTCTGGTGGCCATGATCCATTCCTTCCATCCCGCCTTTTTCGAGTTTCACGGGGATTAACATCATGCCACAGCGGGGGCAATACCCCTGCTGAGGGACTTTGACCTCGGGGTGCATCGTACAGGTGTAAGCGCTAGTGGCTTCGTCTTCAGGAGATGCCATCCTATCGCCCTGGCCCATTTCCCCTTGCTCCATACCACTCATCGAATTCTCCGACATCCCCGACATCATGGAACCATCCATTGAGCGATTGGAGTCGCCGCCACGGTTCAGTTTGCGGCCTTCGACCGAACCCGGCGCCGTATGATGATGCTCCAACAAACCCGAAGGCGCTGCGGCGCCTGCCTGCGGAGCATCCACATTGGCTGGATGCGTGATTGGAACTTCCGGCACACGCGCAGACGAACATCCCCACAAGCCACCCGCGACCAAGGCCGTGTATAAAAAAGTTCGTATCATGCTCAGTACCTCGTGCTTAGATCTCGGTTTTGGCGCAATTTATATCTGACAATTCATCCTTCATCCACGAAGCATTCTGAATAGCGGATCTTCGTGTGTCAAGAGGCATTTAGATATTGGCTTTATTTTTAAAAAGTCATCCATGTCCATAAAAATGGACACAACAAATGATGAAAATGGCGTCGAGGCCCAGCGCGATGGCTTCTTTTTCAAACGCCAAGGCGCGACGACGCAAAGCACACTGGGGCGCGGGGGCGCGGCGCCGATACCCTATAAGGCCCGCGTCCAAGGCGGCAAACATCCGCCAAGCCCCGAAGGCGGCGACATATACAAGCCCAGGGTGGAGCGACCGATAGGGAGCGGAGCCCTGGGTAAGGTGAATAGAAACTGAGGCGCCGGCGCGATTTTTGCCGCGCAGCGAGCAAAAAGCGTGACGGCGCCGACGGCCATCCGTCTGCGAATTCAAATTTTCAAGAGAGACATGAAGGTATTCAGATAACTATTCCAAGTCATTTCAGATAGCCATTTCTTGGAACTTGGGGGGAAGAAAGCGCTTGGGGAGGCGGTTCGATATATCTTGATCCCCCAGCGTCCGAGTCGTTGGGGCCATGGGTGGGCAACGCTTTGGCGTCAATGGCCACAGATTCTCCGAAGTCCGACAGCAGAGGTCATTTTCACATTTGGAATGTCCTTTTTTTGGCATGAAATACTCTTGAGATTTCTCACAACAGATTCTATGATCCGAGCAGTAGATTTATAGATGCAGGAGAGGTCGGTTCGAACCACCCCACGATGAGAGGCATTGTATATGCGAATCGCTATAGTTGGCTCCGGAATATCCGGCATGACGGTGGCGTATCTTCTGGATAAAGACCATGACATTGTTTTGTATGAGGCCAATGATTACATTGGGGGGCACTCTCACACGGTTCCAGCGGTTGTGGAGGGGCAGTCTTATCCGGTCGATACGGGCTTTATGGTTTTCAACACAAATACCTATCCCGGTCTGATCCGCCTGCTGGATAGGCTCAATGTGAAATATCAACCCACATCCATGAGTTTCAGCATGTCTTGTGAGCGAACGGGGATTGAGTACTGCGCCACTTCGCTCAACACCATTTTCGCCCAGCGACGCAATCTGTTCCGGCCATCATTTTACCGTATGTTCGCCGATATTTTCCGGTTCAAGCGTGAGTCCGAGAACGTACTGAAAGAAGAGGATTATGAGACCTCTTTGATGGAGTACCTTGTGGAGCACAACTATTCGAGGACGTTCATTGATCACTTCATCATCCCCATGGGCGCGGCGATCTGGTCCGCGGATCCCCGGAATTTTGGAAAGATATCCGCCCGGCTTTTCATTCAGTTTCTGACGAATCACGGGATTCTGAAGGCGCGCGATCAGCCCCAATGGCTTACGATTCCGGGAGGTTCTCAGAAATATGTGGAAGCCCTGACCGCATCTTTTCGGGAGCGTATTCGGCTTTCCACTCCGGTTACCTCTATCCAGCGTCATCCGGACCACGTGGACATCAGCGACGGAACGGGGCACACGGAACAATTTGATCATGTCGTCCTGGCTGTTCACAGTGATGAAGTTCCAGGCATCCTTCATGACATGAGCGACCGGGAGCGTGACATTCTGGGCGCGATTCCCTATTCCAGAAATCGAACGACGCTGCACACAGATGCGCGACTGATGCCTCAATCCCGGCGCGCCTGGGCCAGTTGGAATTATCGTGTCCCCGAAGAAGAAAGCGGTTCTGTGCTTGTGACCTATAATATGAATCGGCTGCAACATCTGACCCCTCCGGCGACGCTCTGTGTAACTCTCAACGGCGATGACCGACTGGATCCGTCACAAGTCCTTTTTGACACGGAGTACGCCCACCCGCTTTTTTCCGCTTCGAGCGCAAAGGCGCAGAAACGCTGGGAAGAGATTAACGGTCAAAATCGGACCTCCTATTGCGGGGCCTATTGGCGATATGGTTTTCATGAAGATGGTCTCCAGAGCGCATTATGGGTATGCCGTTGCTTCGGCAGGGAGTTGGAGTAATGCAAAGTTGCATCTATGAAGGGCGTGTCCACCATCGTCGTTATCAGCCGATTACCCACGCCTTTTCCTATAGGCTCGCCATGATGTATCTTGATCTGGAAGAGATCCCGGATCTTTTCAGCGACCGGTGGTTTTGGTCCCAGGAGCGATTCAATCTCGCGACCTTCAGGCGATCGGATTATCATGGCGATCCGACCATACCTCTCGACACGGCTGTCCGAAACAAGGTGGAGGCGATTCAGGGAACCCGTCCCGCCGGGCCGATTCGCTTGCTGACGCACCTGAGATATTTCGGGCACTGTTTCAATCCCGTGAGTTTTTATTATTGTTATGACCAGGGGGGGCATGGCGTTGAAACGATCATGGCGGAAGTGACCAATACACCGTGGATGGAGCGACACGCCTATGTGTTGCGCCGGACGGAGGCTCTCGAAGAGACCCGTGAAATGCATTTTCGTTTTCAAAAGGATTTTCACGTTTCACCTTTTATTGACATGGATCAACAGTACGACTGGTTTCTGAGTCCTCCCGGTCCCTCTCTTCACGTGCGTATGATCAATACCCAGGCTGGCGCGCCTTTCTTTGAAGCGAATCTCCATGTTAAACGGCAGGAAATATCCGGAAAAAGTCTGGCCCGTGTGCTGGCTTCCATTCCCCCCATGACCCTGAAGGTCGTCGGCGCCATTTACTGGCAGGCCTTGCGCTTGAAAATCAAGGGCGCTGATTTTCACACACACCCTCCCCAATCACTGTCCACAGGAAAGGATACGCACGCATGAGAAACCGGATCGCTCCCAAAGAGGTGGCTGCGGAGATTTCCGGGAAACCCCGGCTGGTGGATTCCTGGGCAAAGGGACGCCTCCACCGGATTTTGAATGACCTGGAACATGGCTCCCTCACGATCACGGAAGGGGAAGCGGTGAGCCATTTTGGGGATCCTGACGCCCCCCCCCACCTCCAGGGGCAAATCAACATACAGACTCCCCGCTTCTATGGGGCCGCCGTACTGGGTGGGAGTATTGGCGCTGCCGAGGCGTATATGGCGGGCTGGTGGACGGCGAACGATCCTGCGGTCATCGTTCAAATTTTGACATTAAACATGAAATCCGTGCTGAAGATGGAAAGTGGCCTGGCCTGGCTCAACCTGCCCATCCAGTGGATGTATCATTTGCTGCGCCCCAACACGCTTCAAGGGAGCCGCCGGAATATTGCCGCTCATTACGATCTGGGAAACGCGTTTTACCGCCTGTTTCTGGATGAAACGCTGACGTACTCCTCCGGGATTTTTGAAACGCCGGACATGACGCTGGCCGAGGCCTCGATTGCCAAATATGACCGGCTTTGCCAAAAGCTGGAGATCCGCGCCCGGGATCATATTCTTGAAATCGGGACCGGCTGGGGCGGATTCGCCATCCATGCGGCCAAGACCTATGGCTGTCGCGTGACCACCACGACCATATCCCGGGAACAATATGAGTTGGCCCGCGAGCGTGTCCATGACGCCGGCCTGTCGGAACAAGTGACGATTCTTTTTGAGGATTTCAGACGCCTGACGGGGACGTATGACAAGCTGGTATCCATTGAGATGATCGAGGCGATTGGACACACCAATATCCCCATCTACTTCCAGACCATTGACAAACTCCTGAAGCCGGACGGCCTGGCAGGCATCCAGGCGATCGTGATGAGCGACTCCCATTACGCGCGACACCGCCGCTCCATGGATTTCATCAAACAATATATCTTCCCGGGCAGCTGTCTGCCGTCCATATCCGAAATGTGCCGGGCTGTCGGGAACCGGACGGATATGCGCCTGTTCGACCTGGAGGATATCACGCTCCACTACTGCCGCACCCTCCGGGAATGGCGAGACCGTTTTCTCAGTCAAAAGGAAAAAGTCCGGGAACTTGGCTTTTCAGAAGCCTTTATCCGAATGTGGGAATTTTATCTCGCCTACTGTGAGGGTGGCTTTGCGGCGGGTTACATTGGGAATGTGCAGATGATCTTTAGGAAACCGTTTTCCCGACGAGGCCCGATCCACTTTCCCCATCCAGTTTTTCCGCAATAA
>JADFCT010000102.1 GCA_017161665.1 Candidatus Sumerlaeota bacterium | reverse complement strand
CGGTCGGCATAGAGCGCCGAATAATCCGGACAGAAGCACTGACGGTTGGGGAATCGGTCGGCAAAGGCAAAACCGATGGCGCCAAGGGCGAGCCGCTGATGGCGTCGCGGGAGATGGGCCTGATGGATCAGGACCAGCGAATCCAGGTCGCGTTCGTCAAAAGCCAGCGCCAGCCCCTTCAAACAGTCTGGATACAGTTCCACGTCGTCCGTCAGACACACAACCGCCTCGGCGTCCGACCGACCCAACCAGTCGTTCCAGCACCAGAAGGGCCGGCGGCGTCGGTCGTTGACGATGAGTTCATCGACACGATAGTCACCATCAAAGGCGGCCACGGTGTCACGGCATTGATTGTCCGCATAAATCACGACACGATAATTCGTGTAGGTTCCCGTCTGAATCGACAGGAGGAGCCGCTCCAGTTTTCTCACCCGTCTATACGTCGGAATCACCAGGTCCAATCGCATGATCCGGTCTCTCCTTGTGTCTTGAAATCGCCTTTCGAGGAAAGGCGACTTCAATCAAACGAAAGACCGCGCGCTGGACAACATACCGATTCGTGTCATTTTTGCCGGAAGGGGACAAAGAGGCCGCGGGCGCGCGGCGACGAGCGAGGACGGGACACTCAGGGGGCGAATCTCAGGTCATGGTATAGGCGCTGCGTTTGAGGAACCAGACGGCCAGGCCGGCGAATAGGATCAGCGGGATGATGACGGAGATCAGCGGGTGCAGGAGGCCGCTGTGGCCCATCGCCTGTGTGACGGCGATGGTGGCGTAAAAGATCAGGGCGAAGGTGATGCCTTTGGCGAAGCCGACGACCATTGAGCCGATTTGGGCGCCCATGGCAAAGGCGAATCCCGCGATCACAAAGATCAACGACACCATGGGGAAGAGGAGTTTGAGCCAGAAATCCGTCCAGTAAAGACCGGTGGGCTGTCCGTGGGCTTCGAGCATGGCGATGAATCCAGCCAGTTCGATGGCGCCCATTTCTTCGGGTTTGCGTTTGCTGGCCAGGTATTTGTGCAGGTTTTTTTCGAGTTCCAGTTCCAGAGTGGGCGACGTTTCCAC
Source organism: Candidatus Sumerlaeota bacterium (assembly GCA_017161665.1). Lineage (GTDB taxonomy): Bacteria > Sumerlaeota > Sumerlaeia > JADFCT01 > JADFCT01 > JADFCT01. The sequence continues at coordinate 9,328 of JADFCT010000102.1, read as the reverse complement.
GGGTTGGAGCATCCGGCCCCTGTCGTTGAAAACATAGCGGCGCGCCTCATAGAACCGCCACAATGTGCCGTCGGATGCCGTGTTCGCATGGATCAGAGTGGCGCTGGTGGCGGCCAGCCGCCAGACCGGGGCGCCGGTTTCGGCGTCGAGCTGGAGGATGCTGGGTTGTTCCATGATCGCTTCGCGGTTACGATAACGGCGCATCATATAGTGTAGATGGTCAATCCCGCGGGCGGAGACATTTTCGGTCATGATTCGGCCCTTGCCGCCTTCGCCGCGTCCTTCGATATAGACGCGCCGAATGTCCAGCGACAGGGTTTCGGCGGGGGGGACGAGGAATTCGGCCATGGCCAGGGCGCCCAGGCTGATGAGGGCGCCGGCGATGATCAGCGGCCGGGCGGCCCGAGCCGGCGCCACGCCGGCAGCCGTGATGGCGATCATTTCATGATTGTGCGCCAGCGCGCCGATGGAGAACAACACGGCGATGATGGTGGTCAGGGGGAGAATCTGAATGAGGCGGTAGGGGAGAAAGGTGATGAAATAGAGGAGCGCTTGATCCCAGGGACAGTCATTATTGGCGATATCTTGAAATCGCTGGAGGATTTCGGTCAGTAATAACAACATGGCGCATGCAACCAGTACTCCCAGAAACATGCGCCCAAAAGTTGTCAACAGATAGCGGTCAATAATTCTCATTCGCATTCGTGCCGCGTGGAGGATTGCGATGCGCAGTCCTCACCGGGACGAGTCGCCTAGTTGGCGACTGCCGCCTCGGCCGGTTCGATGCTGATGATGCGGCGGCGACCGCGCCAGATGGAGTATTGCACGATACCGGGGATTTTGGCGAAGAGCGTGTGGTCCTTGCCCATGCCGACATTGGCGCCGGGAAAGAAGCGCGTGCCCCGCTGCCGAACAAGAATCGAACCGCCAGTCACAACCTGTCCGGCGAAGGCTTTGCAGCCCAATCGTTTCGAATGGCTTTCGCGACCATTACGCGAGCTACCACCCGATTTTTTATGAGCCATGATGGGTCTCCTTATGCAAGCGGCTCCCGATGGAACCGATCGATTTATTCCTGGGTTTCGACGGTTTCCGTCGTTTCAACCGCTTCGACACTTTCGGGCGCCACGTCGGTCGTGGGCGCTTCATCCTGCTTCAGGGTCGCGGCGTGGATCTGGCCGTCCGCGTCCGTGATGCTGAGGATGCGGGCTTCGACATAGTCATGGCGATGCCCTTTTTTGCGCACGTAGCCTTTGCGACGTTTATACTTCATGATATCGACTTTGCGGTCGCGGACGTGACGCAGGACCTGCGCTTCCACACAGGCGCCTTCAACGGTGGGGGTCCCGACCTGGATGGCCGTCCCATCGTTGAGCAGGAGGACCGTGTCCACCTGGAAGGTGTCGCCGTCGGCGAGTTCCCGATTTTCTTCAAACCAGACAATTTCGCCGGGGGTCACACGGCGTTGGTGTCCGTCGGCGTTAATAATCGCGTACATCTGACTGACTCCGTATTCGTTTCAAAAAGCGGGTGATAGCCCACCCCATTTGCGGAGCATCCACAGAGCATCGCCCGCGCAAAGGCTGATAAGAATGCCGAGGGCCCCGGTGGAGTTCAAGGAAAAAATCGCGAGGGGAGGGTGTTTTTTAGAACTTTTCGCCGTCGGGGGCCGTCTTGCCGATCGCCTTTCCCCTTTTTGTCGCCTGAGACGCCGGTGTAGGGGTCGAATTATCCGGTGGCAACGCATCCATTGAGGCGTTTAGTCTTCTCTGAAACGCCGGCTTCGATGCCGCTTTGGCGAATGGCAACGCTGGTCGCTTTCAAGGAGGTAACGCGCATGAACACACGTCGGAATTTTCTGAAACGGGCCGGTTTGGCGACGGCTGGTTGGGTCGCCGGAGGTCTGGGAACCCCCTCTGGCGCCACGCCTTCGCGGCGGCCCCATGTGATTCTGGTCTTTATTGATGATATGGGATGGGCGGATCTGTCATGTTTCGGCAACCGGGAGGCGAAAACGCCTCGGATCGACCAGTTGGCCGCCGAGGGGATCGCCTTTGAACAGTTCTATGTCAATTCGCCCATCTGTTCCCCCTCACGGGTGGCCATTTCCACCGGACAATACCCCCAGCGATGGCGAATCGGCTCCTATCTGGCTCGACGGGAACTGAATGCCCAGCGCGGGATCGCCGATTGGCTCGACCCCCAGGCTCCCATGCTGGCCCGAGAATTCCAGCGGGCGGGCTACGCCACGGGGCACTTTGGCAAATGGCACATGGGCGGCCAACGGGATGTGGGCGACGCCCCGGGCATCGACGCCTACGGATTTGACGCCTCGCTGACCAATTTTGAAGGGCTGGGCCCCCGCGTGCTGCCCCTTTTGGAAACCTATGACGGCTCCCAGCCGCGCCGCCATGACCTGGGGTCGGCGTCGCTCGGCCGGGGCCCCATCACGTGGGCCAACCGCGACGCCGTGACCGGGCATTTTGTGGAGGGGGCGCTGGCTTTCATGAAAAAGGCTGTGGATGCCAAAAAACCTTTTTATATTAATGTATGGCCCGACGATGTGCATTCGCCGTTCTTTCCGCCGGAGGACCGGTTGGTCCAAGGCAAACGCCCACGCTATTTGCAGGTTCTGGAAGAAATGGACGCGCAACTGGGGAAATTGTTCGATGCGGTACGCAAGGATCCCGTCATTGCCCAGAATACGCTGATTGTGTTGTGCTCGGATAACGGCCACGAGAAAGACGCCGGCAGCGGGGGCCCTCTGCGCGGGACCAAGGCCTCGCTGTTCGAAGGCGGCGTGCGGTCGTCCCTGGTGGTCTGGGGGCCGGGCCTGATTCCCAAATCCAGGCAGGGGATGCGAAACAAAACCTCCGTCTTCTCGGCGATAGATCTGGTCGTGTCGCTCTATGCGCTGACGGGCGTCCCGGCGCCGTCCGGCGTTTCATTGGATGGGGAAAACCTGGCCGAAACACTGATCGGACAGAAACAGGACAGCCGACAAGGGCCGATTTGTTTCCGCCGCCCGCCGGATCGAAAACAGATCTGGGATTTGAAGGATCTGCCGGACCTGGCCATTCGGGAAGGGCGATGGAAACTGTTGTGCGATTACGACGGATCGCGCCCGCTGCTGTTTGATTTGGAATCCGATCCGGGCGAGTCAACGAATCTGGCGGCTTCAGAATCCGACCGTGTGGCGGACCTCACGAAAAAAATTCTCGCCTGGCATCGCGCCCTGCCGAAGGACAAGGGCCAGGACTTTGCATAAGGTCGCCGGCTCCCTTCTCGGTCCACCACAGAATTCGCGGCCCCTCGCGATGCCTTCGTCCACCCGCGGGGGGAACCTGCGGGTGAATGAGCTTGACGTGGGCGTGCGGCGGGGATATGTTCCTTAAAATTACCTTTCAAAGGAGATAGAACAGATGTTGGGAAACACATTTGGGCGCCTGTTTCGGGTGACCACCAGCGGCGAATCGTATGGCGACGCCTTGTTGACCATTGTGGACGGTGTGCCGGCGGGGGTGGAGTTGACCGACGCCATGATCCAGGAGGAACTGGATAAACGGCGTCCGGGCCAGAGTAAACTCGATTCACCGCGGATGGAAACGGACCAGGTCAAAATCGTCTCCGGAATGCTGGAAGGCCGAACAACGGGGGCCCCGGTGGGGATGATTGTTTATAATGTGGACCGACATGATATCCACGTTCAGCAATATCGCGACGTCAAAGAACTGATCCGCCCCGGCCATGCCGAGTATCCGTTCTTTGTCAAGTATGGAGAATTTTCGGACTGGTGCGGGGCCGGGCGGGCCAGCGGTCGCGAGACGGTCGGGCGTGTGGCCGGCGGCGCGGTGGCCAAGCAACTGCTGGCGCGCGAGGGTATAGAGGTCATGGGCCATGTGACCGAGTCGCATGGAATCAAAGGGCGCCCGTTGACCTTTGAGGAAATCAAGGCCAACTATCGCAAGAATGATCTGAATTGTTGTGATCTGGAAAAAGCCGACGAGATGATCGCCGATATCCTCAAGGTTGGCGAGGCGGGCGACACCTGTGGCGGCGTCATTGAGGTCGTGGCGCATGGCGTGCCCGCAGGGCTGGGCGAACCGGTTTTCGACAAACTCAAGGGAACCATCGGTGGGGGCCTCATGGGCATCGGCGCGGTGACGGGCGTGGAAATCGGCGCCGGTTTCCACGCCGCTCGCGTCCGGGGCAGTGAGTGGAACGATCAACCCTATCTGGATGAGAAGCAAAAAGTGCGCTTCCGCACGAACTATGCGGGCGGATTGCTCGGCGGTATTTCCAATGGGGAAGATATTGTGGTTCGCCTGTGTTGCAAGCCGACGCCCACTCTGTCCGTCCCGCAGAGTTCCATCGACATGGATGCCATGAAGGAAAAACAACTCGAAGCCATAACCCGCCGTGACGTGACGATTTGTCCGCGGATTTATCCGGTGGCCGAGGCCATGGTCCGCATCGCGATTATGGACGCCCTGTTGATGGCCAAGGGGCTGGAACAGTTGACCTTGATTGATGAAAAATACAAGGCCCTGAGCAAGACGGCCCGCGAGCGTGGCGAATTGTAAGGAAAAACGGTTCGCGAAGGGGGGGGCTGGCGTGAAGATGATTTCCCTCCGCTCCCCCTGTTATTTTCGCTTGCGCTCCGGGCTCAAATCTCCAATTCTGAGGCAGACGGAAACGGCGAAACCTTGAGCGCAAACTCAATTTTGCCGGCGGATCGAGTTCCAGTCGATCTATGGTTCTTTGAAGTGCTGAGCCCCTGCGGCGTTAGACAGCTTATTTGTTTATTGGACCAATGCTTAAAAATTGGGAACTCAATATGGGCCGTGAATTGCACGCCCGCCTCGGTTGCGGGAGCGAGTTAGCGGCGCTGAGGGTACCCACCTGGTTCGCCAGGTTCAATAAACAAGGCATCGGCGGCGCGGGGGCTTGTCGTATTAAGGGGCAAATCAGTCAATGAGTGAATCTGAAAAAAAAACCACACGCGAGACGACGGAAAGCCTGTCATGGGGGGATGCCGAACCGGCCACCATGGACATGGGGCATGTGCGCCTGGTCCTGTCACATCCGGTGGTCCAGGCGGTCTCCTGGATCGGCGCCGATGCGCTGCGCCATCAGCTGATGGCCGCCTGGCTGATGGTCGAGGAAAACGACATCCCCATGAATCCGCGCCTCGTCGGGCGTCCGGGTCTGGGCAAGACCACGCTGGCCTACGCCGTGGCGCGCGAGATGGGCCGAGAGGTCTATATCTTTCAGTGCACAATGGACACCCGCCCCGAAGACTTGATTATTACGCCGGTCATTGCTCAGGACAACCGCATCGCCTATCATGCCTCACCATTGGTGACGGCCATGTTGCGCGGCGGCGTCTGTATTCTGGACGAAGGCAACCGCATGAGCGAAAAATCCTGGGCCTCCCTCGCGCCGCTGCTCGACCATCGCCGCTATGTCGAGTCCATCGTGGCCGGTATCAAAATCCCCGCCCGGCCCGAGTTTCGGATCTGTTGCACCATGAATGATGACGCCTCGACCTACGAGACGCCGGAGTATATTCAATCCCGCCTGCAACCCCAGATTGAAGTGTCGTTCCCGGAAAAAGACGCCGAAAAGGCGATTTTGAAACTCAACGTCCCCTATGCGCCCGGAGAACTCCTGGACCGGGCCACTCAATTCCTCCAACAGGCCCACCACTACGACTTGCCCTATAATTCCCGCGACGGGATCAATATCCTGCGCTATGCCCTCAAGAAATCCAAGCTCACGGGACAGGGCCCCGACGCCTTTTTTGAGGAGTCTGTGGGCGGCGTTCTGGGCTCAGATGGCGTCGAATTCCTGCAGGGACGGGTCCCCACCACCCCGGGCGATATCCTGATGCGCCCCGGTTTTCTGGATGACGACGACGACGATGATGACGATGATGATTTTTTCGAGGGCTGCGGTTGGGATGACGATGATGAAAAATGAGCGCCCGGTCATTGAGTGATACGGCGAGCAAACAATAAGAAGCGTCCAAGCGGCTATCCAGGAATCCCACGAATTCGAGCGATCATTCGTGGGATTTGTTTTATGGGACAATCGTTCCAGGGGAAATGGCATGGGCAGGATGCCCACGCCACCTCAAGGCTGATTCAAAATTTCGAACGAGTTGGTCATGAGCGGCCTACGGCGCTCACAACAAATGATGAAAATGGCGACGGGGAGCGGTGGAATCTGTTTTTTTTGAACCATGAAGAATCGAAGGGAAAGAAGATAGTTGCGCTGATCGCCAAGGCGCGAAGACGCAAAGCACGCGGGGGCTCGGCGCCGGTACCATATAAGGCCCATGTTTCAGGATCTGAACATCCGCCAAGCCCCGAAGGTGGCGACATATACCAGCCCAGGGTGGAGCGACCGATAGGGAGCGGAACCCTGGGTCAGAGTGTGAGCAATCGAGGCGCCGACGCGTTTTTTGCCGCGCAGCGAGCAAAAAGCGTGACGGCGCCGACGCCCGTCCGTCAGCGACTCGAAATTATCAAGAAAGAAAATTAACCGTTTATGGATTGCATGTATCGCCCCATTCGAACAGCGCGCGAAAGCGCCCCCTACGGCATGAACATCTGGATGGCGTTGACTATGGCGATTGGGATTCTCGCCTGTCAGGCTGCTCCGGAAAGACCGACGACGCCTCGGCCGGAGCCGAACGAGAAAACCGTCTTTGAGCAAGCCCTGATCAACGCAGAAAAGGGCGATGCGTCGGCACAATATCTTTTGGGTCTGCTATATGATCAGGGACAAGGCGTGGAAGCCGATCCCGCAAAAGCCGTGGAATGGTTTCGGCGCGCGGCCGAACAGGGAATCGCCGAGGCCCAGGCGGAACTGGGCATGATGCGACTCAATGGATCCGCCACGCTGGAGCCGAATGATGAAAAAGCGCTCTGGTGGCTAACCTTGGCGGCCCAACAGGGACATGTTGTGGCGCAGACGAATTTGGCTCTCATGTATGCCAAAGGGCGTTCGGTGGATCAGGATTCGAGCCGGGCGTTGGAATGGCTGGACCATGCGGCGACACAGGGATTCGCTCCAGCACAGAGCATCATGGGACTAATGATCCTCAAAGGAGAGGGAGCCCCCTCCAATCCTGAAGAAGGGGCCCAATGGATTCGAAAAGCGGCCGAACAGGGGCTCGCTGATGCGCAGAACAATTTGGGGCTTTTATATCTTCGCGGACAAGGCGTCCCCAAAGATTTAACAAAGGCCGCACACTGGCTGACCCAGGCGGCCGAACAAGGACTGGGCCCGGCCCAAGTCAATCTCGGCGCCATGTACGAGCATGGCCGGGGGGTGGACAAGAATCCCGTGATGGCCTGTAAGTGGTATCGTCTTGCCGCCGAGCAAGGCGCGTCCACAGCTCAGGCGCGTCAGGAGCGACTGGAGCGGTTGATGACGCCGGCGCACATCGAAGAAGCGCGAAAAACGGCGGCGGAATGGATACGGAAAACACTACCCCAGTCCAACCGACCAGTGGAAGCAAACCCAGAATGACATTTCAGGATTTCAAGAATTCGACAGGAGAATCAAGATGATTGGCAAACGACTGACAATGATCAGCGCAATCTGGCCCCTGGCCGCCATCGCGCTGATGGGCTCCGACGTCCGGTCTGCGGAATCGGCCCCCACAACTCCCACTCTGTCGGCCCAGGCCGTTCGGGTTGGTTTTATTGATGTGCCCACGATTATGGCGCGCGCCAATGTCACGCGCTCCATTCGGGAAAATATTGAAGCGGAGTTGGGCGAAAAACTGAAAGAGCGCAAGGCGCTTCAGGATCAGCTGGAGCAATTGCAACAGGAAATTAAAAGCCAGCAGAGCGTACTGACAGAAGACGCCCTGGACGATAAATATCGTCAGGCCTTTCAATTGAGGGCAAAACTGGAAGAAGAACAATACCGGATCGACAAGTATGTCCGCGAGTCCGAAGAAACCAGCATTGCCCCGGCCCAACAATATATTCTACGGGCCATTCAGGAAGTCGCCCGCCTTCGGGGATTCGATCTCGTGCTGCGTCGGGAACAATTGATCTACGGCAGCCCGCGTGTGGATCTGACGGGCGATGTCGTTGTCTATCTCAATTCGACGGTCAAAACCCTGCCGACAGAAGCCCTCAGAGCGAAGGACTTTTCAACGACGTCTTCCGTTCCGATTCCAACGCCGGCCCCGGCGTCACATCCGGTCTCGACCCGCCCCATGGAGCGGGGAAATTAAAGAGAGGAAACCAGGGAAGAATCCCATTTGACGCTCGATTCAACAGGCCGAACTGTAGCCCACGGATTTCATAGCATTCATTGAACAAGCCAAACTGGAATCCCGTGCAAACGCCATCGGCGCGGGACCAGAGGCTGGATAGTTGGGCGCCCGTCACGTCGCCGCCCACCCGATTAGCGCCGCCCGCTAGAAGAAGGCCGGTCATATCGCCCGCGTCAACATCCGCGGTGAGGGCCGCCAGTTGGAGACCTTTAAGGCCACCGCCGGACTGCGTGTGCAGGCCGCCCATAAGCACGCCAGACGTAAATCCTTCGGATGAGCCTGTTTGAATGAGGCTCACCGCTGCGCCACGAATATCTCCCTGCGCCGCCGCCACCAATCCTCCCAGTAGCAGGCCGTCAGCCGAACCATCCACCGATGTGAACACCGAAGCCGCCATCCCGCGAAGGTCGCTACGCGAACCGGCTCCATAGGGACTCAGGACCACACCATCCATGTCCCCATAAGGGGCCGAGCCGATCAGCGAAACAGCCACGCCGGTCGTTTCATATTCCGACATAGACGTCAGCAAATGGAAAGACACCCCCTTGACCGTATTGGCTCGTCCGATCACGCCGGTGTCCAGCCCCTTGACATCGGAACCGCTGGAAACGGGCAATCCCACAAGTAGTACCGAAACCGTGGGCGTGGTATCGTTGTCCGGCGGGAAACAACTGGCGCGGAAGGGACCGATCTGACCGGCCCCGGCGCAGGCGTACAAGATGACGCACAAACCGAGAATGCTTATCAAACGCATGGTCTTCACTCCAATCAAATAAAATCACCGTACGAAAAGTGTCAGGAAGGAACAAGTCGAATTGCCGCCAATTTGTGTTAGAAAACCATTAGTCGCCGTCAATGCGCCAACGCTTTCGTCGAGGAAACAGGAGCCTCTTCCGGTGCTTCATAAATCTGCCAGTATTCCAAAAACGCTTTTTCATAGGATCGTTTCAATGCATACTCTCGGGCAGCCAGTCCCATCGTTCGCCGACGGACATCATCGGAAACCAGTGCAGAAATCGCCTGACTCAG
>JADFCT010000101.1 GCA_017161665.1 Candidatus Sumerlaeota bacterium | reverse complement strand
CCCCAGAAGCCCCGGTAGATATTGACACAACTGCTGGGCTGTAATGTGACACCCCTACCAGAAGTTGAACGACAGGGTCCCCAAAGGGGAATTATTTGGTTCCTTCTTGCCCTTCTTTCCTTCATGGTAAAAAAAAAAATTAGGGCGTCATGCGATAAAAGGCCGTCGCCGGGCGCGTCATGTCGGGTTTGATTCTGCTCCGTGTCTTGCGCCCGGCCTGGTCTTCGAAGGGACGGAAGCCGATGGCCTCGGCGGGCGACCCGGCCTTGAGCGTGAAATCGCCGGCCCCGGGATCGACAAACATCGGATCGGCAATCATCCCGTGGACATCGCGTCCCATGGCCCGCCAGTCCTCGAACGACTTGCCCTGAAAGTCAAACGGTTCGCCCGAAGCGTTCCAATAAATGTTATAGTCGAAGTCCGCGTTGTCTTTGTCCAGCGAGCCACCCATGAGGGGCGCCTTGGAATTCCAGTAAACGATATTGCGAATGAACGAAAAAGACACATGCTCCTCATGGCGCGTGCGCTTGATCTGCGCCTCGTCGGAAAAGGCGAAGATATTGTCGATGAGGAAATTCTCCTTGCCATAATGCTGATGGAAGCCGCCGTCCTTGACGTTATAGGCCAGATTGCGTTCGATCAAAATATGGGTGGAGCCTTCATCCGTATAAATGCCCCATCCGCCGTAGTCATAGGAATAGACGTCGTGGATCCGGTTGCCCCGGACCACCGTTCCCGGTGAGTCGCCCAGCATGTAGATGCCGCCCATATCGCTCAACACACGTTGGCCCAGGGTATGGATGTGATTGTATTCCATCGTGTTGTGATGGGAGAGCGTGCGTTGATAGCCCCACGACCACCCGGGCGAAATGCCCGTATAGAAGAAGTCGTAAATGTCACAGTGGGCCACGCGGTTATAGGAGGACCAGCCGATCCAGACGCCCACGGCGGCCGAAAAGATGCGGCCCCCATAGGCGATGGTGCAGTTTTCGACGGTGTTATGCCCGCCCTTGACGGCTTCAGTCAGGGGCTTGTCGCCATAGGGCAGGTGAGAGAACCAACCGCCGCCCACCTTGGCGCCAATCTGAACGCCGCCGCCGCCCAGGTCGTACAGATCGCAATGGACGACGCGGTTTTCTTCACAGCCTGTGTTGAATTGGATGGCATACTGGGCCACATGAGCCACGGAGCATCGATCGAAGACCACCCGCCGGGCGCCGTCAGCGCGAATCGCCCCGTCCAGCGTCACTTCGGCCTGAGCCACGCTGTAACCTTCTTTGGGCAGGACATAGTTGGTGTGGGCGAAATTCAATCCATAAAACTCCAGCGATTCCACTGATTCGCCTTTGGTCACGTCCGCTTCGATTTTGAGCAGGTGGGACAGGCGCGGGGCGATCACCTCGGCCGTCGCCAGGTTTTCGCCGTCCATGGGGATATAGGTCAGTTCACCGGTTGTTTTGTCCAGATACCATTCCCCCGGCTCGCTCAGGGCCTCGCGCACGTTTTCGAGGAAATAGCGCCGCCCCTTGCGCAGACCCGACCACCACTGATCCCGCCCCGCCGTGGCGGTGAGCCAGGCGATGTTCTCCTTCTCGTCCACGCGATCCATGCGCATCCGCGAGGCCGTCCAGGTGTGGAAGACAATCAGTTCAATATCCTCCAGATTCGCCCAATCGGCGCGCAGGTCGTCGCCGTCGAAATACAGCCGGTTGTGATCGGAACCTTCCTTGCCCTCCTTGGGGGGATCGTCCTGGACGATGTGGAAGGCGCCGGTCTTGGGCCATCGGGGACGCGCGCGTCGCTGGCCGTTGACAAAGAGTTGCGAGAAATTCCATTCGCCCGCGGCCACTTCGGGGATCTTCAGGACCCAATGGCCCGCCTCATTTTTCTGGAATCCCGTCAGACGCCGTCCGCCACTGATTCGCACCGATCCGCCAGTGGACGGCTTGGGGCGATATTGAATCACCGTTCGGCGATTGCCCGAATCGGCTGGCGTAAAGATCAGCGGTTTGTCGAGGAAGTAGTCGCCCGGCGCGATCATCACAACGATCCCCGGTCCGTCATAACCCTCGGCCAGGGCTTGACGAACGGCCTGCTGCGCCCGCTCGATGGTGGCGAAGGGATTGTCCGCCGTGCCGGGGAACCCATCGGCGCCTTTGGGCGATACATGAAACTCCAGCGTCTCCGCCGCATTCGCGAAGGAGATGGTCATCCACGAAAGAATAATCCACGACAGGCAAATAAAAAGCCCATTCAAGGCAACACGCGAACGAGTCATTTTCCAAAACCTCCATTAAAAAGAGTAGGGCAGTCGCATAGGCGTATCGCCCATGGAAACATCCGACAATCGCGCAGGTAAGACGCCTGCCCGGCAAAAGCCACCCTTGCAACAAAAAAGGCCTGTGCCGCAAAGCGCGCCTTGTCCATAGTATCTTCCAAAGGACGCGGCGCAACGCAAAAGTGGCTGTCCTGCCCGGACCCATCTCGCGCCTGTCCAGAATCCGTCGCGCTTGTCCAGAATCCGGATCGCTTTTTCAGCGCGCTTTAGCGCGGCTTCTCGACGGAGGGCTTCAGCCGCCGGTTCCGATGGTTTGCGAATTGGAGACAAAACGGCTAAAGCATTTATCAAATTATGTAACCGCATGACTACAGGCATCTCTTTTTTTGAACCATGAAGCATAGAAGGAAAAGAAGATGGTTGCGCGAAACGCCAAGGCGCAATGACGCAAAGCAAGCCGGGGCGCGGCGCGATGACTTTTTTTCAAACGCCACGTCGCGAAGACGCAATGACGCAAAGAACCCTTGGGCGCGGCGCCGCTGTCTTATCAGGCCGGCGCCCCAGAAGCCAAACATCCGCCAAGCCCCGAAGGCGGAACCTATAACAGCCCAGGGTGGAGCGACCGATAGGGTGCGGAGCCCCGGGTCAGAGCGTGAGCAAACGAGGCGACGGCGCGCTTTTTGCCGCGCAGCGCGCAAAAAGCGTGACGGCGCCGACGGCCTGCTCGGGAAAAATCCATGGGCATCCTGGCCATGGAACCCGTCCGGCGACCATGCAGGCGTGACGCCTGCGCTCCAGGGGCCAGCCGTTGCCACGCCGGCCGGCGAATGTCTTGACGGGCGGGCGCGGGATTCACTATAAAGCAAGGTAAGTGGAAAACAGGTTCACCCGAACGCCTTTCGGTTTCGGATCGGCGGATCCGCGTGGACAGACCGACTGTCCCAACCCGCTTTTTATGTTAACCATACCTTGGAGGACGATCATGACCCGATGGAATCATCTCAATACGCTCAAGGCGGTTTGCGCCGTATTCGCCCTTGTGGTGGCCGTCGGTTGCGTCGCCCAGCGCCCACCCGAGGACGAATCGGCCGCGCCCGCGACCGGCCGCGCCTTCGCCCCGGGGGAAAAGCCGGTTCCGATCCCGTCAATCTCAACGGCCTATCAGCCCTTGATTACTTACGACCTCCAGCGTTCGACGGACTCGGTTCGCATCCTGGAACAACAAATCCTGAAGGCGCCGCCGTCAGACTATCCGACGATTGAGGCCGAGTTGCTGGCGGTCCTGGCGAAACCCACCACCACCGATGCGGGCCGGGAATTCGTGTGCCGATTGCTGGCGACAGTGGGCGGCGAGGCTTCCGTGGCGCCGCTGGGGGCATTGCTAACCGATCCCAAAATGAGCGAGATGGCCCGGTATGCCTTGGAACAGAATACCTCGCCTCAGGCGGACGCCGTCCTGTTGGCGGCGCTGAAGGACAAGGTCGTCTGGCCCGAAGCCATGGGGCTGATCGATACGCTGGGCGCTCGCCGGACGGCGGGGGCCGTGGACCTGCTGGCCGGTATCGCTTCGGGCGATGGGCTGGAAAAGGAACTGGGACCGGCGGAAGCGCAAGCGCTCCGACAGCGGGCGATCACGGCCCTGGGACGCATCGCCTCTGAGGCATCCATGCAGGCGCTCCTGGCATTGACCGTTGAGGAGGCCCCTCTGTCCCGGGCGCGGGAGGACGCCCTGATCCGCGTCGCCGAAGGACTGGCGCGCGCCGACCTCAAGGGACAGGCGACCGTCCTGTTCCGCGATCTGGCGCGGTCGGATAATCCGGCTCTGACCCGTGCGGCGGCCTATGGCGGGCTGGCGAGGGTGATGGGGGCCAAAGCCGGATCGGTGGTCGCCTCGGCCCTGACCGATCCGGAACGTCCGGTGCGTGAAGCCGCCGTCGCGGCCCTGGCCGAAATGGACGGCGAGGATGTGGTCAAAATGTACGGCGCGCGCTTGCCGGATCTGGACGTGGACACCCAGGTCATGACCCTCGCCGCTTTGGCCGCACGGGGGGACCGGGTGGCCGGGCCCTATGTCACCCCGCTGCTGAAGTCGTCTGATGAGGGGACGCGAATGGAAGCGGCCCGGGCCTTGGCGGCGGTGGGCGACGTGTCTTGCGTGGTTCCCTTGGCCCATCTGGCCGCGGCGGGCGATGCGGTGTCCCCAGTGGCGGCGGAGAGTCTGGCGCGGTTGCCGGGAACGGATGTCGATCAGGCGCTGATGGACTTGTTGAAGGATCGTGAGGCGGCCGTGCGCCGGGTGGGTGTGGACGCGCTGGTGGCGCGACGGCATCGGGACGCGGCGGACGCAATCATGGCGCGTGTGACGGATCCGGACGCCGGGGTCCGGACGGCGGCATTGAAGGGGCTGGGTGACGTGACGGACGGAACCCAACTGAAGGCGCTGCTGCGATTATTCGGACTGGTGGCGGACACCCAGATGGATCTGTTGGAAAAATCAATCACCTCGGCCATCCGCCAGGGGGGCGATGATGGGCAGATGACGTCGCAATTGCTGTTGGCCATGGCCACGGCCGAGGCGCCCGCCCGGGCCCGCATGATGGCCCTGTTGGGCCAAATCGGCAATCCCAAAGCGCTCCACACGATTCAACTGGCGTTGAATGACGGACACGAAGGCGTTCGGGAGGCGGCGACCCGGGCGTTGGCGGAATGGCCCGACGCGACGCCTCTGGACCGCGTGATCGAGCTGGCCGCCCAGGCGCCATCCACGACGCTCAAGGTTCTGTCGGCCCGTGGCGCCCTGCGGATGCTGGAATTGCCGGACGGCGGCGAAACGGAAGCGACCCTGGCGCGCTATGAAAAACTGTTGGACGCGGCGCCGCGGGATGAAGAAAAGCGACAGGTCATCGAATCGCTGTCGCGCCGCGCCGACGCGGCGACACTGGATGTCCTGGAAAAATATTTTGATGACGCCGCGGTTGGCCCGCAGGCGATGGGGGCCTTCAAGACCGTGTTGACGGCCTGCAAGGATACGGCGGACAAAGCGCGTGTGGACCGGGCTTTTGCCCTGTTGGAGGAGCGGGACGTGTTGGAACTGGAACTGCCCCGGAACAAGTGGAAGGCCACGGCGTCCAATCATTCAGAGAACGCCGACGCGGCCTTCGATGGCGACCGCTCCACCCGCTGGGATACGGGAACCAGCCAGGCGCCGGGGCAATGGTTCCATGTCGATCTGGGCGTCGAGGCGCGCGTCCTGCGCGTGACGCTCGACACGAGCCCGTCAGCGGACGACTATCCCCGCGGCTATGCCGTGTATGTGTCGAGCGACGCCAGCGCATGGGGCGAACCCGTGGCGACGGGCGCCGGCGCTGGCGCGATAACCGATATTCTGACGCGACCCAAATCCGGCCGCTGGCTGCGAATCGTTCAAACAGGACAGGTGGACGGGAAGTACTGGTCCATCCACGAAATGCAGGTCTTTGTGGGGCGATAGAGGGGGTTGTCATGACACAGCGGTCCCCGGCCAGGTCCATCCCCTCGCTGTCCCTTTTTGTAGGATGTGTCGCCTGGATGGCCCTCGCCGCAACGCGAGACAGCGCCGCGCGGGAATGGCGCGTGGAAGCGGACGGCAGCGGCGACACGGCGCGGATTCAGGAGGCCATTGACCAGGCCATCTCCGGCGATGTGATTATCCTCGCGCCGGGACGATATGTCGAAACGCTGCAATTCAGAGGCGCCGACATTACCGTCCGGTCGCAGGACCCGGACGATCCGGACGTTGTCGACGCGACCGTGATCGATGCCGACAATCAAGGATCGGTGGCGCGGTTTGACGGTCGGGAGACGGCGGCGTGTCTGTTGACGGGCGTGACCCTCACAGGCGGCCGCGCCGCGCAGGGCGGTGGGATCCATGGCCAGGGAACGCGCGCCACGATTCGAGCCAATCGCATCACCAGCAATACGGCGGAAGGCCGGACGGGCGACGATCCCCGCGGCGGCGGCCTCTTTCAATGCGCCGGCCGGATCGAAGGCAATCGCATCGAAAGCAATCGCGCCTGGACGACCTCGACGCTGACCACCTCTGGCCGTGGCGGCGGGTTGGCCGAATGTGGCGGCGAGATTTGGTCCAATTTCATCCAGAGCAATACCGCCTCCGGTCCCGGCGGCGGACTTTTCGCCTGTGACGCCTGGGTGGAAGGCAATCACATCGCGGGCAACCAGTCCCTGGCGGCAGGCGGCGGCGCGGCGGCGGGCGACGGCCATTGGCGCAACAATCTCTTCGTCGGAAATCGGGCGGAAGCGGGGGGCGCCCTGAGCGGACAACGCGGCGTCTTTCTCCACAACACACTGGTCTCCAATCACGCGCAGACGCGGTGCGGCGGGATGCTGGACAGCCAGATCCTGGTGTTCAAGAACTGCATTTTCTGGAACAATGACGGCCCGGAAACCCAATCCGCCCAAGACGATCAGATTCTGCAATCGACCGCGCCGCTTTATTCCTGCGTCCAGGGCTGGACGGGCGGGAATTTTAACATCGCCGCCGATCCGGCCTTTGTTGATCCCCTGCGCGATTTTCATTTGCGCCCGGATTCGCCGGCCATCGACGCGGGCGGCTCGATCCACGGCGTCGTCCGAGATCTGGACGGTCGCCTGCGCCCGATTGATTCCGTTCGGGAACCGCGAGGAGACGGCTCGAACCTGGACATGGGGGCCTATGAATATCCCATTCCCCTTCACGGGGGCGTGACGGTGTGGCGCCTGTATTAAAAAATTGTGACAGGATGAACAGGATTCGCAGGATTTCCTCCTTTCGGCTGCGCCGAAATGGAAGAAACATCCTGTGAATCCTGTAAATCCTGTCTCGTTTTGATTGAAGAGCGAACGCGATCAGGCCGCCAGCAGCGCCTTGATTTTTTCAATGGCCGTCGTCGGGTCGGCGGCGAACAGAGAGGCGCCGATTTCGTCGGCGAACTTCTGTGTGGTGGGCGCGCCACCAATGATGGTGGGATTGTCCAGTCCCGCTTCCTTCAGGGCTTGAATCGTTTTGCCCATGGCCGGCATGGTCGTGGTCAAGAGGGCCGACATGCCCACGATGGCGCCGGGATTTTCTTTGGCGGTTTCGACAAATTTTTGGACCGACACATCCACGCCGAGGTCGATGACCTTGAAGCCGGCGCCTTCGACCATCATGGCCACCAGGTTCTTGCCGATGTCGTGGAGGTCGCCTTCGACGGTGCCGATAATGAACGTGCCGTGGGCTTTATAATCCGATTCGGCCAACAGGGGGCGCAGAATATCCAGTCCCGCGTGCATGGCCTTGGCGGCGATCAGGACTTCGGGAACAAATATTTCGGAATCGCGAAAGCGCTGACCGATGACTTCCATGCCGGCAATCAGCCCTTGAGTCAACACGTCATTGGGGGTGGCGCCGTCGTCGATGGCGGCCTGGACCAGTTCTTTGACACCGGGTTGTCCGACGAGTTTTGGCGGATATCGCGCGTCCTTGTCCGTTTTACCGGCAATTAACGCTTCGGCGATTGCTTGAAAATCAGGCATCCTGAATCTCCCATGTCATAATGTGCGAATCATGCCCCGAGCCGAACACAAATGGGCTGATCGTCTCGCGCTTCCAAACAAGAACAAAACAGTTGACTCACGAGAATACACCATAGTATAAAGCAATCGGTCTCCCGTCAAGGGCCTTGTGCCCGGGCATCGCGTTTCGGACAGACGGGGAGATCGGGCGCGCACATTCGGAAAAGATTGGGCTAAAAAAAACATTGACTTCCGAAGGGGCGCCGCGTATAGGAAGGTAACTTTGTCATGGTATGGTTCGTCGCATTCGCGTTGCGTCGCTCCCCACCGGGCAAGGGTGTGAGGTTCGAAGACGGGTAACTGGGTTCGGTTGAAACACAGGGGCGGTCGCCCACTTGCGAGTCGGTAAGTCCGGCGAACGAACCTCCGTTCTTCATAAAATTTATTGGGAACCTGAAAAGGGGGAATGTTTCATGAGGAAAGCTCTACCATTTGCGCTGGCGGTCTCCATCGCCGTACTGGGCGCGGGCAATCTTTTCGCGCAGACCGACATTCCGGTTCTGATGTTTGGGCCGGACATCGAGTTGACCGCTTCGAATCCCGAATTGGGGCAGACAGCGGACAATTACTACATCTATCAGGGATTGAATTTCGCCGACCTGGTCAGTGACGAGGATTCGACGACGGAAACCGAGCCCATTCTGGGCATTGGTTTTAGCGCAGGCAATGGCGCCCGCAATCTGTCGATTGGCGGGATCTCACGCCTGACACCGGAGCAGGAAGCCGCCTTTGAGATGGATGGCGCCATTCCCGCTCATAAGAGTATCATCCAGAAGACGGCGTATCCGGTTGTGCGCGCGGTCTCGGATTTGTTCACGGGCGCCGGCCCGGACGTGCCGGAAATCTACCTGGGCGAAAAACCCTATGGCTTCCCCAGCGTGAGCAAACAAATGATCTCCCTCATGGCCGGTGATGGCATCACCTCAGCCATGGTGGCCAACGTCTGGATCAAGACATCCACCGCCAACCGTCCTTCGGAAATTTTCAACGGCCCCCTCGTGGAAGCCTACGAGCCGGACAACCTGGTCAAGGCCATGGGCGGCGTGGACTTCAATCCGGCTGTCGGCGACTTCCAGGGCTTCTGGGAAGGGTTGAACACGACGGAAGATCCGGTGGTTCGGTTCCCGGATAACGACTTCGCGAACATCACCCGCAGCGGCACGGGGCTGGATTCACTGGGCATGGACTCCACGCCCGTGGACAATCCCACCGCCGTCATGTTCGGCGCCTGGTCCAACTACATGATTCAATTCGGTGAAGCCTGGCCCGATAACGCCCTCTTCCGCGTGACGTGGACCGTGTCGTCCGATGCCGAAGATGCCGGCATGATCCCCGGCATCCGTTCCCGCATCTCCCCGGGCTTCTATCAGCAGGAAGACGGCACTTGGGATGTCACGCTGTCGGCCCGCGGTATCAACTCCGAGCTGCGCTATGACCCGTCGGCGACCTATGCCAATACGGCGCTGATGGCCAACAACAATCAGGTCAACCTGCGTCACTACTACTACGGCGGCAATTATGCGGAACTGACCACCGGTGTCGTTGCGGTCCACCTGGACTACATTGATCTACCCGACGCCTATAACATTGCCAGCTACAATAACGCCGGCCAGCCCGTGATGGGTCGCGTGACCGGCGCCCGGATCAACATCGACCGCCTGATCGTGGAAATTGTGCCGCGTCCGCAAGACGGCAATGCCGATCATCTCGTTTCCCTCTTCAAGGCCAGCGGTCAGGCTCTGGCCGACGCCGGCGACTGGATTGGCTTCAGCGCGCCCTTTGACATTCAGGACCGTATGCAGGGTTCGGGCACGATTCTGACCTACGCCAACGCGAACGGTATCAATTTGATCGCCGACTCGGCGCCGTCCGGCTACACGGCCGAAGCGCGTATCTTCGGCACGATCTTCAGCAGCAACCTGGGCCCCACACTGGCCGACACAGCCGGCGGCCTGGTTCGCGCCCGCGCCAAGATTCGGACGAATGCCGGCGCCGTCAACCTGAACAAAGGGTATGTGCGCTTCCGGCTCAGCCCGCAATACGGCGAAGTCTCCAGCATGATCGTCATCGTGTCCTATCCGGACCCGAACCTGGAACCGTCCTTTGCGGTGCCCACGGCTGCGGGATCCTATTATGAAACCTATCTGGAAACGCCGGTCATCAACGTGCCGGGCGCTCCCGAAGAGGGATGGGGCTGGACGGTGGCCATGGACGCCTACACACCGTATCACCCGGACAACCCGCTGTGGAACAATGCGGATTTCCCGAAACTGGCCATCGACTTTACGATGACCGAATTGGAAATCAGCCAGGTGATCAAGTACTAATCCAATCTCTGACCCCACAAAGATCAAGTGAAAGGCGGATCGCTTGCGATCCGCCTTTCCTTGTTAAGGCGCGTTCAAAAATTTGAAACCACTGATGGACGGCCGTCGGCGCCGTCACGCTTTTTGCGCGCTACGCGGCAAAAAGCGCGCCGGCGCCTCAGTCGCTTGTTCCCTGACCCAGGGCTCCGCTCCCTATCGGTCGCTCCACCCTGGGCTGGTATATGTCGCCACCTTCGGGGCT